>JBJTRD010000240.1:0-20856 GCA_046075945.1 Flavobacteriales bacterium | reverse complement strand
CGACCGGTATAATAGAGACCGGGGTATAGGTTGGTATTGGCATTGGTTTTCATGTAGCTCAATCCAATCGATCCATTATCGTCCATGACGATGCTTCCCATCCATCGGGTGTCGGTATCGGGCGTATAAATTCCTTCCTGGTACATCGACCATGTGCCTGTTGTCGGATCTTGATGTAGCTCGCACCATTTTATGCTGCGTTGATTGGCATTGATTTTTACACCCCAGTTCAAAACAACCGAGTTATAGTCGCCCCACGTTTTCCACTGCGCTCTATACATGCAGACGCCGCCAATGCCATCAAGTTTTTGGGTCGTTCCCGGTTGCGCCACATCGTTCCAATTGCTATTGTATGAGCCATCAAAAGCCGCGGTCGACACATTGTTGGCCGCTGAAATTGTAGCGGTGGGTGTGGTGGGCGTCCAATTGACAGTCATTTTATAGATGATTACGCGATCCTGATTACTGCCTCCCCAACCATTGTCGGAATAGGAGAAAATAGGGCAGGGCGTTCCTGCCGGAGGCAGCACACCATCGGCCGCACAACCGGTGAGTGGTACGAAAAAACCACCACCATCGGGCGGATTGAAAGAAGCGTACACGCTGCGTGCGCCCGGAGTGCCGGCAAGCATAGCATCGCGCTCAAATGCGAAAACACGCTGCGTGCTGGTGTTGGCTGTCATGTAATAGCCGTCTTGCCAAACACTGAACTTAAGGTAATCAGGGAAGGCGGGCGATTCGAAGGTGTAGGTATAGTAAGAGCCAAGCGGGTCGCCGGTTGTGGAAATAGCGATATAGATTTCATTATTAAAAAAAGAACCGAATTGCGCAAGCAGCCATCGATCGGCTGCCTTGTCGTAGAGCACGATAGGGTCACCGTTGTTTTGAGTGTCAGGATTCCACAATGAGCCAAGCGATTGAGCAGAACCGATAGTGGCTCCTGTTGCCTTATTGTACACACGAAATGTGGTCGCATTAATCATTTGAACATAGTGGTTTGGGCCGGCTGCTCCCGAGGGATCGAATGGGCGCGAACCGCCACCCGATTGCCCTGCAAAATTGGCGCGAAGCTGTGCCCCTTTCTGTGTTCCCATTTCCCGTTGAACCGATGCTTCATCATTGCCGTACACACCACCGTCTGCACCTGTAAACTCAAAGTATTGCGCCTGACGGTGCATACGATCGGAGGATTCTTTGCCCTCTTCCTTTTCTGAATCAACAACTGCAGCCGGCATTTCGCGCAGCGGGCGTGTTACACTAAATGCCTTGGCTACTGCAAAGCCTGAAGAGGGCACCGCATGCTGGGCGAAAGATGATATTGCACAATAAATGGAAAGTGCAGTAAGAAGGGGAGTTTTCATTCGATTCATTTCGGTGATTAAAAATGTGCGCCGAATGTAATTCGCCTTTCGATGCTACACCATTGAATGAAACATCTATTTTGCGTTCCAAAGAAATGATTATGAATCGTCGCGATTTTGTGAAAACTACTTCTATCGCCACAACCGGCGCATTGTTGACGCCATCGATGGCCTTTGGGAATGCAAGAAGCATTGATAAAAAGATTCGAATAGGAATGATAGCCGTTGGCTTTCGCGGTCAATCGCATATCGATGAACTGCTGAAGCGAACTGATGTGGAGTTGGTGGCTTTTGCTGATCCCGATGCCCGTATGATGGCCGATGCGCAGGCGTTGCTCGCAAAAGCAGGAAAGCAAAAGGCCGCTGAATACGGCAACGGAGATTATGGATATCGCGATATGCTTCAACGCGACGACATCGATGCGGTCATCGTGTCGTCGCCATGGGAGTGGCATGCTCGCCACGGATGCGATGCGATGCGTGCCGGAAAAATTGTGGGCATGGAGGTGTGCGGAGGTATGAGTCTTGGCGAATGTTGGGAATACGTGCGGACGCACGAACAAACGGGCATCACCATTATGATGCTAGAAAATGTGTGCTACCGCCGCGATGTGATGGCCGTGTTGAATATGGTGCGGAGCGGATTGTTTGGGGAGGTAGTGCATGCACAGGGCGGCTATGAACACGACCTGCGCGGCGTATTGTTCAACGATGGTACTACTGCGTACAACTCGGGTGTCGAGTTTGGTGAAAAGGGATATAGCGAAGCCAAATGGCGCACCAATCATTATGTGAATCGCAATGGCGAATTGTATCCTACGCATGGTCTGGGGCCGGTAGCAACGATGCTGAATTTAAATCGCGGCAATCGCATGATGCGCTTATCGTCGTTCGCCAGCAAATCGCGTGGGCTGCACAACTACATTGTCGAACACGAGAAGGGAGGTCCTTCGCATACAAATGCATCGGTGCAATTCAAACAGGGTGATGTAGTGACCACGCAGATACAATGTGCCAATGGTGAGACGATTCTTCTTACGCACGATACTTCACTACAGCGCCCCTATAACCTGGGCTTTCGAGTGCAGGGAACGCGTGGCTTGTGGCAAGACTTCGGCTGGGGCGACCCCGACCAGGGTTTTGTTTATTTCGAAAATGAAATGAAGCACAGCCATCGGTGGGATAACTCGAAGGAGTGGATAGAGAAATATGACCATCCGTTGTGGAAGCGCTATGCGAAAGAAGCGGAGTCGGCGGGCCACGGTGGCATGGACTTCTTCGTATTGAATTCTTTCATCGAGTGCATCAAGCAAAACAAACCTTTCCCGCTCGATGTATACGACCTTGCTTCGTGGTACGCAATCACACCGCTATCCGAACAATCGGTGGCTAGTAATGGTGCGTTGCAGGAAATTCCGGATTTCACGGCAGGCGCATGGGAAAAACGGCCGGCGGTGTTTGCGTTGGATGATACGTATTAAGCAGCGGGTGTGTCTTTTTTCTCCTTCCCCTTCTCTTTGTATTCTCCCTCGTAACCATAACCATACCCATAGCCATACCCGTAGCCATATCCGCCATAACCTCGCATCGTCTTGTATCGATTAAGTGCGATGCCCATGCGTGGAAGTCGCTTCGATTCATGCAGTGCTTGTATGACTTCCAGTTGAGCTTTTCGTATCAATTTGGAATTGATGATGTAGACGAAACAATCCACATGCGATGAAATATGATACGCATCGGAAACCAACCCGATAGGAGCGGTATCGATAATGATGTAGTCGTAGGTTCGTCGCAATTCTTCGAGCAATTCGTTGAATCGATTGCCCATGAGCATTTCTGAAGGATTCGGGGGTACCGGACCTGAAGCAATCAAATCGAAGTGGAAGCTATTTCCTCCTTTAATCATCACCTCGCTGAGATCGGTCTTGGGCTTTGCAAGGTAATAGCTCAATCCTTTGGGGTCTTCAGTTCCGAGGTAGGTCGCCAGTTTTGGATGACGTAAATCGGTTCCCACCAACACCGTGCGTTTTCCCGCGAAGTGAAGCGATTCTGCCAGATTGATGGAAAGGAATGACTTTCCTTCTTTACCAATTGTAGAAGTAACGCCAATTACCCGAGAGCCTTCGGGCAACCCCGTGCATAAATATTCGATGTTGGTGCGAAGCATTCGAAACGCTTCCGAATTAATTGATCGATCGGTATTGCTGTACACCAAGTGCGAGGTTTGTACTTTCATTTCAGGAATTTCGCCGAGGTAAGGCACCGAGAGATGTGCTAAATCTTTTTTGCTCTTCACTTTGGTGTTGAGCGACTCGAGTAAATAAATGAGCACAACAGGAATCAGTAAACCAAACAGAAGACTGATGCCGTAGATAAGTGTGTACTTCGGACTTATTTTTTTCTTGTCGGAATAAGCGGAGTCGATAGTCTTTGCATTGGCTACTGTAACGGCCAGGGCAATGTTTGTCTCTTCTCGCTTTTGCAACAAGTATAGATAGAGCGATTCTTTAATTTGCTGTTGTCGCTGAATATCTCGAAAGGCGCGCTCGAAGGTTGGTACATCCTGAATTTTACTGTTGATCCCTCGAGCATATTTTGTAAGTCCGGTGAGTTTTATGTTGAGGGCCTTCAGTGTATTCTCAAAGCTTGAGCGCAGTGAATTGCGAAGTTTATTGAGCTCGGGTTCCAGTGCAACTGTTGACGGATTCTTTTCACCTGCTGTGGCCTTGAGGCGATTGTGCTCAAGCACGAGCTTATTGTATCCCCAAATCATGAAATTCACCGACTCATCTTTCAACCCTAAATTTGCAGGCAGCAAGTCCTCAATGGTATTGCGGTTGTTCATCTCTTCGAGTAAAAACTTGTGCAATGCAATTTCGTTTTCACATTCGAGCATTTCTTGCTCAGCATTAATGCCCGAGCTCACCATGAGGTCGGCTTCTGAACCAATATCGGTGAGCTTGTTTTCTTTCTTGAAACTCTCCACTTCGCCTTCTACCTCGGCGAGTTCGTCTGTAATGAATTGAATACGTTCATTGATGAAGTTGGCAGTATTGCGACTGATCTGGTTTTTGTCCTCGATTGCGTGCTTGTTGTGAATAGAAATGAGTGTATTCAAAACGGCGATGGCACGATCGGGGAGTCCATCCTTAAAGACGAGCTTTAAAACGCTCGCATCTTTATTCACTGGGGTGATTTTCAGATTTTCCTGAAACTTGATGGCCAGTTTTTCCGGTGAAACGATTTCTGTAATGAAATCGCGGTTGTAATGCGATGAGTTGAAATACTGCGTAGTGCGAAAACAGCCGTATCCAAACTCAAAGCGCAATGTGTCGCCAAATAAATGCTGTGTTGCTTCTCCCGTGTGTGCGTTGGTGAGCCGGTATTCTGAATCAGACAAGGGCACAAGGTTCCATTTGAATTCCTGCGATGAATCGGGCAATTCGGGAGTTATCAGTTGCAGTCGTATGGGGGTTCCTTCATAGCGTTCGTGCATGATGGGCCTGCCGAAGGTGAAGTAGCGAACGTTTAAATCGAGTTCATCAATGACTTCCTTCATCAGGGAACGCGAATGAAGAATTTCAATCTCGTTGTCGAGGTCCTGATTGGTCGATAAAATACCAAGATCTTCAAACGCTGAAAGTTCATCGCGAAGTGATGACTTTCCATTTTTATCGTCTTTGATGAGCACCGTAGCCGTTGCTTCGTACATAGGTGCATTGTAGCGAACGTAAACGAACGCAAGAGCCAGACAAAGGGTGAGAGAAATCAAAAACCAACGCCAGTAGGAAAGGTATTTCAAAACGACTTCTCCGAAGGAAGGGGAGTTGTCGGGGCGCAGTTCCGGTGTGGTTTCCATAAGGCTATTTAAAAATAAGAATGAGTGTTGTTACCACCAGCGAAAGACTGGAAATCACTACACCGTAATTGGCAACATTGATAAGGGATGAATTGCGCTTTGCTTGGTTGGGCTCCACATACACAACATCGTTTTGCTGTAAATAAAAAACGGGCGATGAGAACAAGCTTTCATCCGTTAGATTCACGCGGTACTCTCGGCGCTTTCCTTCTTCATCGCGAATTACCGCTACATTTTTTCGTTCACCTGTAATGAGCAAATCACCGGCAATTCCCAGCGCTTCCAGCAGGCTGATGCGTTCGTTGGGAATAGTAAATGTGCCGGGATTGCGCACTTCGCCCAACACGGTGACCCTAAAATTGAGGATTCGTATGGAGATGGTTGGATTGACGATGTAGGATGCCAATTGTTGCTTGAGCATTTCGACCGCTCCGGAACGCGTTAGGCCGGCTATTTTAAGTGAACCGATTATGGGAAAGTCGATGGTGCCGTCGGCATGCACCAGATAGCCTGGGGGCGTGGGAGCGCCCTGGGCATAACCACCAATGAGGTTGTTGCCTGTTCCAAGGGGCATGTTGAACATGAGCACCGATTTTTCATCGGTGGCCATTACCAATATGGACAGGATGTCATCGGGTTTGATAACAGGGTCGTGCGTCGACTGTGTTGCGAATTCTGTTGCCTTACCCTGGAAATAAACCAAGTCGCGCTGAGTATAGCAACCGGTCACGAGCAATGGTAGGCTTAGTAAATAAAGAGCCCGCACAAGTGAAGAACGAAAAAGATGCATAATTCAAAAGTAATCAATATTGTTCTAGGCGCTCCGCTTACGCTTAATCACAATATTGTAAATCGCACGGAAGAAATAACGAGTATCAGTGAAATAAGGATTCTGTTTTTTCTCAAGCAAATATTCTTCTTCCGCTTTCAGCACTTCCTCTACAGACGGCTTTCTGTTCAGAGCTACATACGGAGGAATACAACCGGGTTTTTGCGTATTGCGCAATGCTTGCAAATGGGGCGGTATGTCTTCGAAGTAGCGGGGGCTCACGGGGCGAACACCCACCAATTTCATGTCACCCTTGAGCACATTCAGAAGCTGAGGAAGTTCGTCGAGCCAGTAGCGACGCATAAACTTGCCCCAGGGTGTAAGACGAAAGTCATCGGCAGGCTTTCCGCTGGGAGCATAGCCATTCTTCTTCAAAATATAATCTTGCAGGTATTCCGAGTAAGGGTGCATGGTTCGGAATTTCAACACATTGAAAACCTTACCGCCTTTCCCAATTCTACGCATTCTGAATACAGGTCCATAACTTGGGTTGTTGTCGTAAACCGGCGGTTTTACTTTTTTAGCAACAAACCAGGTAACACCCTCAATCGATTCGTGTGCGACGATTTCGAATCCGCAGCAAACAAGTCGGCCCAGCATTTCAGCTTTGGAGAGCAGGCGGCCTTTTCCTCCTGTGAGGCCAAAATAAATTTGCTTCAAGCCGGTAATCTTCGGGAAGATGCGCAAGAATATGAACTCAGCGGTGATGAAGGCATATTTTAAAACCGGAATTTTATAATATGCAATGCGATGACGGCGCGCCCTGTATGTTTCGAAAGAACCGATGAACAACTGCTCATTTTCCATTGACCCATTCACCTGTTCGAGAAACTTGTTTATTCGACGCACATCGTTCATGCGAACTTCTGTGTAGAGCCCTATTCTTGCATTGGCTGTGGAAGTCTCATCGGCAGGGTTGTACTCGCGAAAGCGCAGCGTGGTGCGTTGCTCGAATGTAAGCAGACGCGTGAAACGCTCACGGACAGTGGGTGACACATCCTGTGAGGGTGCAGTGTGAATGATCGAATGGAAAAACGCCGAGCCTTCCATAATTAGATTAGATTTCAAAGATAATACGCAAAAACTTCCACACGGTTGCGTAGTTATTACCTTGTCGGTGTTAGTAGCATCTTTCCAAATAGGTGTTGTTTGGCTGTAACTTGCCCTCGGGACGAAGACAACCTATGGGTCGTTTCCTGTAAAATGATAAGGAATCTGGCGTATTACTTATTGCCTATCAATGTTTTGATAGACACGCTCTTGCTTTTCTCCGAGCAGCTCACGTGGTTGCCGCTCGTGCGTGCCGGTTTCTTGATTTTTTTATTGGGCTTTGTGTTCTTCAAATACAGCAATCACGCAAGGCATTATTCAGCCATTCTGTTGTTTATCGGCTATTGTTTGTTTCAACTGTTCTTTGTTTCGAATCCCGAAAAATCGTTGAATGTTACGCTGAAAGTCTGCCTGTCAATCGGTTCTTTTGCCATTGGGTATCGGCTGTTCAATAGCACCGAACAGCTCCGCAGGTTGAGTGTTTCCGTGGTGTGGATTTATTTTATTTTGGCAATTAACTTTGTGTTGAGTCAGGTCTTTCAGCTGGGCCAGTCGTTGTATTCCGAAGACTCGAATTTTCGTGTAGGTAACCTCGACGATGCCTGGAATGTATTCACTTATTCGGTGCTGCTGGCTCCTTTTGTTTTGCATTTCTTAAACGATCGCAAAACCCTGCGATGGCTCACCTATGTAGGTTCCGTCATGAATGGTTTGCTGGTGATAATATCCATCAAGCGCATCGCCATTTTGGGACTTATCACCGGCACAGCCATTCGCTGGATGAATGGCACTCGATTGAAAATGATTTTACGCTCCCTTTTAATATTGCTGATTGGAGTTGCGCTTTTACTTCCTGCATTTGAAGAAACAATTGCCAAGCGAATCGAAGCCAGAAGTGATCGATTTGAAGCCGGCGCCCTGGAGCGGGAAGGACGATTCATGGAGTCACAATACGTTTGGGAGGAGGTCTTTTCCTTCGATAATCCGGCGAAGAGCTTTCTCGGCTTAGAGGGGTTTTATTCGGTTGGTAATTATGCCGAAGGACGTTTTGGTGAACGACAGCTGCATGTCGATTACAACCTTATTGTGAATACAATTGGTATTGTTGGACTGATACTTTATCTGGCCATCTTTTTTCAACTTGCCAAAAAAATGAGAAGGCTCAAAAGAGATGTGTCGGGCACCGGTGTAATCTTGCATTCAACCTTCTGGATGTTATTGCTCAACCAGTTTATCACTTCGTTTGCCGGACAGATGTACCACATCAGTTACAGGCTGATTGTTTTCGTTTTTATGGGTGCGATTTTAGGAACTTTATATGCGTCAACTAATGCGGGTGCTAGTCGTTTGCAGCGGTAATTCGGGGCAGGCAGCTCCATTCATTCAGGAGCAGGCCGAGCATCTTGCGCGAGCGGGGTGCATCATCGATATTTTTTTGATACGCGGAAAAGGCTGGCTGGGATACTTGCGAAATCGGCGCGCTCTGTTAAACAAGATAAAGGAGTTTCGGCCGGATGTTGTGCATGCGCATTCGGGAATGTCGGCGCTGCTGGCGGGGCTTCAAAAGCGAGCTCCCGTAGTTGCTACTTTTCATGGCTCTGATGTCAATGTGCCTAGGCTTCGTCGCTTTACCCGCATGGCCATGCTCCTTACAAATTCGCACATCGTTGTTTCCAATGATTTAAAACGAATTCTCGGAAACCGAAATATTCGTGTAATTCCATGCGCGGTCGATGATAGTGTGTTTCATGAAATGCCTTTCGAACAGTGTCGTTCCATGCTGGGATGGCTTCCGGATAATCAGTATGTGCTGTTTGCATCGTCCTTTCAAAATGCAATAAAAAATCCTGCACTCGCATTGGCGGCTATAGAGTCGTTGAACAATCCGAATGTGCACTTGATTGAGTTGAAAGATCGGTCGCGTTTGGAAGTTGCTCAAATGCTCAATGCATGTGATGCTGCTCTGTTGACTTCTTTTTCGGAAGGTTCGCCCCAATTCATCAAGGAGGCTATGGCATGCGGCACTCCCGTTGTTTCAACTCGGGTGGGTGATGTCGCTGAATTGCTCGATGGATTGCCCGGTCATTTTCTGGTTCATTCGGATGTATTGGATGTCGCTTCGAACTTGCAGTTGGCTATGAAGTTTAGAAAGGAACATGGTCATACCACAGCGAAGGAAATCCTTATAAAAAGGGCGATATTGCCTGCGCAAGTGACATCGCAACTGATGAATGTGTATGCCGGAGTGCTCAAGACGCGCTAGTTTGCGTCCATAAATCAGCTCAAATATTTTTCAAGTGTCTTTCGTGAATAGTTCGTTGAATGAACGCTGCGAGGAGTCGTTTGTTTGGAGTATTTTGGAGGGAGCCAAATTGTAAATTGCGGATGTTGGATTTTAAAACCGGCGATAGTGCGTCCATTGTGAAGGTCATCTCAGAAGAAGATGTTCGCTCTTTTGCGCAGGTTAGTGGCGATTTCAATCCTATTCACTTAGATGAGGAAGCCGCAGCAAAAAGTTTTTTTGGTCGGCGCATCGCCCATGGTATGCTGCTCGCCGGTTTTTTCTCGGCGGTAATCGCCGAAAAGCTTCCGGGAAAAGGATCGATTTATCTGTCGCAGACGCTCCGCTTTATGGCGCCTGCATTTCTGGGTGATGAAATAACCGTCACTGTAGAGGTTATAGAAGTAATGGGTAAAGGAAAGGTGAAGCTTGCAACGCGATGCACTGACCAATCCGGAAAAGTTATCCTGGATGGCGAGGCAGTGGTGATGGTTGCGAGGAGTGAAAGTGAAAAAAATACGATTGCAGAATGAAGAAGGTGATCATGTCGATGGCCCAGGAACAACTGGGCAGCGCGAATTTGGAGGCCAAGGGGCTTGGTGGATTGGTGAAGTCTTATTTTGGTAAGGTGGTACAATGGATGGCCATGACACGCTTTCCTATCGGGGCGAAAAATCGCTGTCGCCTGGAGCGTATGCGCGGAGTAAATATTGGCCGTCATGTATTTTTGGGAGGAGGCAATATTCTCGATCGTGTTCGTCCTGATCTCATCACGATTGAAGATTACGTTTCGCTTGCAGGAGGAGTTTACATACTCACGCATTCAAATCCAACGGCCCCGCTTCGTGAAATTTTAGGTGAAGCAGCTCATGTCACAGCACCTGTGCGAATTGGCCGCGGAGCCTGGATAGCCATCAACGTGGTTATACTTCCTGGGGTTACCATCGGTGAAAACTCGATTGTGGCGGCCGGTTCTGTTGTTACTAAAGATGTTCCGCCCTACACCGTGGTTGGCGGAGCACCGGCAAAAGAATTAAAGAAAATTACGCCCGTTAATAATCCTACGACTTGAAGCGCATCCTCATATTCCTGGGCCATCCGGCCCATTTCCATTTATTTCGGTATCTTATTCCGAAGCTTCAACAGGAAGGGCACACGGTCAAAGTGCTTATTCGATCCAAAGATATTCTCGAAGAATTGTGCAAGCGCGAAGGGATTTTATACGAGAACGTGCAGCCCACGTATCGCAAGAAGGGTGTCGTTTCATTCGCGCGAAGCTTCATGCAGAAATATGTGCGCATTGGTTCAATCATTCGCTCCTTTAAACCCGACATACTTTTAGGTTCAGAGCCTACACTCGCTCATCTGGGCAGGGTGTTTCGCATTCCTTCGTTTATTTTCAGTGAAGACGATGTGCATGTTATTCCGCAGTTTGCTAAAGTGGCTTATCCATTCGTTAGCGCTATTGTTTCACCCGAGTCGTGCGATGCAGGAAAATGGAGTCACAAGAAAATTGGGTATGCTGGTTTTCATAAACTAGCCTATCTGCATCCGTCTGTTTTTACGCCCGATAACTCGTTACTCGGCGACATGACAGCAAGGCCATATTTTATTTTACGTCTTGCTGAGCTTTCGGCATACCACGACGATAATCGAAAGGGAATTACTGCGGCGATTGCCTCCAAACTTATCGAGCAACTTAAAACACGCGGTAATGTCTATATCACATCGGAGCGAGCGCTCGAGCCTGAATTTGAGCAATACAGGTTGAAGCTTCCTGTTCAGCATATTCACCATGCTATGTTTTATGCTGAAGCCTACATCGGCGATAGTCAGTCGATGGCGGTAGAGGCTGCACTTTTGGGAACACCCGGCATTCGATTCAACGATTTCACAGGTGAGATAGGTGTGTTGAATGAACTCGAAAATCGCTACGCGCTTACTACCTCCATCAGCACAAAGGATCCCCAACGTTTGTTTGAAAAAGTAGGTGAGTTCCTTTCTCATACCGGTATCAAGGAAGAATACAGGGTGCGCAGAAGTAAGCTTTTGGAAGAAAAAATCAACGTACCTGCCTTTTTTATCTGGCTCATTACACATTATCCGGCAAGTGCTACAGAAATGAAGATACACCCGGACATTCAATACACATTTCGATGAACGATTTTACGCTTGTAGCTTACACGGAGTTATTGGATGCTTTGATAGAGCAGGGATATTCGTTTCAAACGTTTGAACAATTTATAAAATCGCCGCAGCCACGATCGGTCATCTTGCGGCACGACGTGGATGCCAGAGCGCACAACTCACTCGATTTTGCCCGTGTTCAGGCAAAGCGAGGCGTCGTAGGAACCTATTATTTCCGGGCGATTCCGCAAAGCTGGGATGAAGACATCGTGCGAGAAATGGTTTCGTATGGACATGAAATCGGGTATCATTACGAGTGCCTTACCACATGCGGCGGCAATATCCATAAGGCATTGCAAGACTTTGCTTTCAATCTCGAAAACTTTAGAAAGGTCTGTGCGATTACGACCATTTGCATGCATGGCAGCCCTATGTCGAAGTACGATTCGCGCGATTTATGGAAACATGCTTCTTACCGAGATTATGGAATTATGGCTGAGCCCTATTTCGATGTAGATTACAGCAAGGTCTTTTATCTGACCGATACGGGAAGACGGTGGGACGGCGAAAAATTCAGTGTGCGCGACAAGGTCAATTCAACTTTTGATTTGCAGTTTCATACAACACAGGAAATTATCAGATCCTGTAAGTCCGGCCAATTGCCGGATTGCATAATGTTCACGTTTCATCCGCAACGATGGACCGACAATCGAGTGCAGTGGACGGTTGAGTGGGTGATTCAACGTATTAAGAATGTCGTCAAAAGAGCATTCTTCATGCGAAAAAAGTAGTGCAGATTTTACGGGTGTAGCTCTCCTAACGCCAAGTCAGACGCGGATATTCAATGCCAACTTGATGTGTTGCGACGTAGCTGCGTACGACATAATGGCGTTCAAGCAGTACCCTATGCACGCACCCGGCAGCCCATACAGCGAGGTGAGAACGATAGAACTCACGGCAGAGAAGATAATAATCATTGCTACACGCTGTATGTTGCGGTTCAGATTGTTGGTCATAATAAGCATCGATCCGGACCAGGCTATGAGCGAGAAAATAAACGCACCCAATGAGGTAATCGAAAAAAGCCAGAACGTGCCACTGAATTCCTTTTTTACGCACATCGTAATAAGTGGATAAGCAATTAGCAACGCAACAAGCTGCAGACTGACTACAAGCGTGTTTATTTTTTTGATAGATTTCATTTTCGTGAGCAGTTCATCTCTGTTGCCTGAAGCCCACGTTTTAGAAATGATTGGACTGAAATTTTGCATCATAATACCCGGGAAGATGTAGAGGGTTTTTGCGAAATAGACCACGAAACTGTATATCCCCGTTTCTGCATTCGTAAGGAAATAACCTATTAAGATGACGTCGAGTGAAGCATTCAAAACCGATATCAGTTCAGCTGCATACGTTTTCATTCCGAAGCGAAGGTTTTCAGCTATGGTGGCTTTATCGATGGTTAGTTTAATGCGTCTTCCCAGCTGGAAAGTGTTCAATATGAAAAGACTGAATTCAGCTGCGAAAAAGCACCACAATGCCGATTCAATCGAATTATTCCATGCAACTGAAATGGAAACAAAAGAGATGATGATGGTCCATCGCAATATGCGTTGCTGCGCAAAGCGTTTTTGTAGGCGTAATCCCGTGAAGTATGCACCGAAATTTTTGTTGATGTTAAAGAACGGCAGCGCAATCATGGGTATGTAAACGACTCTTGCGAGTTCGCTCGAACTGAACAGCGTTGGTTGTTGAATGGCAAGCAGGCAAACCAGTGCGCTCAACATCCCTGAAAAAAGTGTGGTGACGAATAAGTTGGAAACGAGTATTCGCTGGGTTTCTTCTGCTGAGCGCTGCCCCTCGGCTATTTTTTTTGTTATCGTATTGTTGAGACCTAAAGCGAAAAACGTAGAAAGTATAGTGTAAAATGCCAACGCCTGATTGAATACTCCGAGTGCATCGGCGCCCTGTAAATTGCCAATGACCAGATTGACACCGAAGCCGGCGATCATGAGCACGGCCTGTGCTGCAATAAGCCACAAGGTATCGCGCGAAAAACGCGAGTTCATCAACCGCTCAAGTCGTTCTCGAATCATGTCTTGTTTTGAGTCACCTTTAAAACCGAAAGGTAGTCCAGAAGTTCTTTTGAGAAATTGGAAGCATGGCACTTTTAATCAGTAGAGCGTGGAAAAGTTGAAGTCATGTGGAGGGTATAGTTATGCATTTCTCTCGACCCTGTGTTCGATATATTTGCCCAAACACCTGGTTTGTGACTCGCATAGTTGCTTCTGTCTTTGTTGTACTGCTCATTTCATTTACAACGCGCGCTCAATACTGCGTCGTGGTGTTGGATGAAGCAACCCGAGAACCTTTACCCCCCTTGAAATCAAGGGGCTTATCGATGATTCCGCAATCAGCCGCGCCGGTAAATACAGGGCCAGAATCAATCTTCAGCCAAGACCGGAAATGGGCTGGGCCGACCCGGAAATCAGATCAGTCTGGCCCGGGCCGCTCGCAAGCGATTGGGTAGAAATTGAAATTGTCAGGCGGTAAGTTCAGCCTTTTACCCGCCAGATTCAATCACTTGCAGAATTTTTCTTCGGCAAGTTTCTCAATGCCTTTGTAATCAGTCTTGCCCGAGCCAAGAATTGGAATCGTCTCGACTTCAAAAAAGCTGCGGCTGTCAGGTATCCAGAGCTTCGGCATGGTTGAAGCATTCAGCTTGTCAGTCACTTCTCTTGGTGAAAATGGCAGCGGCACATGGCACACAACCAGTTTTTCGCCACGTGCCGGGTCTGACAATTTCACAACTGCCACGCTGTTGGGCTCCAGTTCACAGGTTGACCGAATGGCGTCTTCCACACCCTTCAGCGGCACCATTTCACCGCCAACCTTGGCAAACCGGGCTAGGCGATCAGTGATGAAAATAAAGCCGTCTTCATCAATTCGGCCAATGTCGCCTGTCACATACCAGCCATCACGCACAGAGTCGGCCGTCGCTTTTTCATTGTGCAGGTAGCCCTGCATGACCTGAGGGCCCTTGAAAGCCAGCAGGCCCGTTTCACCCACGGGCAGGTCGGTCATGGTTTCGGTATGAACGGTTTTGCAGGCAGTTCCGGGAATGGCCCGACCAACGCTGCCAGGGCGAATTCCATCAACTTCTTTTCCTAAACTGGTTTTCAGCGGATGATCCACATTCAGGCTGACCACGGGCGAAAGTTCGGTGCAGCCGTAGCCTTCCAGAGCCCTAATGCCAAGCATGGCCTCGATACGGTCAGAAAGATCTTTCGGCAGTTTCTCGGCACCCAGAAGCACGCGACGAACATGCACGAACTGGCTTTTCTCAATCCTTGAAATGTAATTACCCATGAACGTGGGAGTGGCCACTAACAGGCTAACCGGGTTTTGCTCAAGCAATTTGCCGATTGTGCGTGACTCAAGCGGGTTATGGTGCAGGGCCACCATCTTGCCAAGAATCTGCACAGCCCAAAGGGTAACGGTGAAGCCAAATGAATGGAAAAACGGCAGAATACCCAGCATCCCGGTGTCGGGTTTCAGCCCAAGGTGATTTTCAACGGCCCAGATATTCGAAAGAATATTGTGGTGAGAAAGCACAACCCCCTTTGGCACACCTGTCGAGCCACTGGTGAAGATCACCGTTGCGATGTTATCGGGCTTTTCGTTACGAAGGCCGGCCAGAAACAGGCTTCTGAGCCACATCGGGGCAAAGCGTGCCAGCAGGAAGCCAAGAGCTTTGTCGCCTTTGGAAAGCTGTGCTGGAAGTTTCTCAAGCATGATCAGGCGGCCTTCGGGCCGGGCAGGAAACTTGAGAAGGGCTTTTTCAGAAGTGATTGTCGTTTTCAATTCGGCGAGCTGGCTGCATGAGTCAAGCACCTCTTTGCCAACTGTGTAATTCAGGTTGACCGGCACTTTACCCAGCAAAGTAATGGCAAAATTCACAATGGCCGCTGGCGCGCAGGGTGGCAGATAAACACCGATATATTTTTCGTCGCCAAGCTGTTTTTTCAGGGCCATGGCCAGCACCATGGTGCGCAGCAACGTCTCTTTATAGTTCAGGCGGGCACCTGTGCTATCAACCAGGCATGGCTTCTCGCCCATCGTCCGGTGTGTATCCAGAAACGCCCGCCCCAGGCTCTTCCAGGCTTTGGGTAGTTGTGGCAGTGCAATATCGGGACTGTCAGAGATCATGGTCATGGTCGATGGCCGTTTTCTTGTGAGGGTGGTATCGTTTGATCTCTCGCGAGAGACGACTGATGAGCAAGTTTATTTGAATTTCCAGTCTGCTGCAATTGAATCAAGCAACTGGAACCTGACAAAAGCGGCTTATATTGGCAGCCGGCCTTCGGCGAGTTCGTCTTCCCAATTGTCAAGCAGGGGCCAGTCAATGGCACAGGTACCAAAGTCTGACATATGAAGATATGTTTCCAGTCGTTTGATTGTGGATTCAATCAAGTCATTATCTTTGCGAAAAATCGGCCCATGGGATGGCAAAAGCCACTTGGCTTCGCAGGCCTGAATGCGTTTGAGGCTTTTGATGTAATCAACAATATTCGAGCCATGGTGGGCGTCGATTACACCAACACAGCCATCGCGAAAAATATTATCGCCTGAAAAGAGCAGGTCGCCCATCCGAAAAGCAAGCTGGCCTTCGGTATGCCCAGGCGTGCTCCAGACTTCAAGCGTGCAGTTACCAATCTGAATCTTGTCGCCTTCGTCAACCGTCATATCAATTTTACAGGGCGTAATGGGTATATGTATATTCTGGGCGTCGATACGTGCGTAAGTCGCTATTTCATCAGCGGTTTCAATCGCCCTGACCGACTTGGGGTGTGCCACGACCTTACACTTGAGAATATCTCTGGCGCGTGAAAGAGCCTGCACATGGTCGGCATCGGCATGCGATGCAAATACAATTTTGCAGTCGGAAAGCCGAAAATCCATCTGGCGGATCATTTCAAGTACATCTGTAAGATCATCCATAAACCCGACATCGATCAGGGCATATTCGCTGCCACCGTCAATCAGATAGATATTCACGCCAAGGCGGCGCCTGGCCTGAATATTCATCTCGATCACACCCGGAAAGACATAGACTCGTTCTAACATGCGCCTTGCGACCTCGATCGACCAATTTCATGAGGCTTGAGAACCATCATGATCTTGTTTAACAACCTCATACGGCTGATGACATTATGATAATAAAACACGCCGGTTTAGACAAACCTTCGCACCACAAAATGAATGTTCATTGCCACTCTGGCGGAATATCCTGCCCGCCTTGAATAAACAGCGGCCGCACCAAATGACTGACAACCTGACCGGGCGAAGAGTTCAGCACCAGAATCTCTACATCAGATTCCTGATCATCTGCCGCCCTACGAAGAAAAATGGCCGCAACATCAGCGCGATTCTGGATCATTCGCCAAGCAACTCGCGGCCCCGTCAGATAAAAAGCAGTAGAAAGTGCATCGGCCTCAGCCGCCGTCGGTGCGATGACCGTGACGGAAAGCGGCCCGACTGGCGGAATTCCCGTGCGGGGGTCAATGATATGGCCATAAACCTTGCCATCATCGACAAACGACTGAAATGTGCCGCCCGATGTGCCGACGGCCTGATTGGAAAGCAACAATTCCACCAGCGGATTGGCTGGGTCAACCGGGTTATGCAAAGCAATTCGCCAAGGCTCGAAAAACGATCCCACTTGATGCCCCAGTGCATACAGGCTTGATCGCCCGCCATGCACCATTGCCGAAGTGGGCCAGGGGTGCTGGCGAATCAGTTCAACAACCCGGTCAATGGCATAGCCTTTACCAATTGAGCCCAGATTGATTTCAAGGCCGGGGCAGGTGCTGGCGATTGTGGTTTTTGCGTCGTCAAAAAGCAGGTGACGCATGCCTGTTTGCCGAAGGGCTTTCGTGATTTCATCTGCTGAGGGCACGCGTTTGGGGCCTTTCACAAAGCCCCAGGCCCGGCTCAGGGCACCGGTTGTGATGTCATAAGCACCATCAGTGCCCAGGTGAATGGCTTTGGCAAGTTTCAGCAGATCATAAAGCCGAGGTTCAATTGAAACAGGATGATTCTCAAAAGCGGCGTTAAGACTGGCGATTTCCGAATCGTCACGATAAATCGTCATCTGCATTTCAAGCGAGTCAATCTGGTCGAAACAGCGTTCAGCCAGCGGCACTCCCATCAATGTAAAAGCCGAGAGCCTGATTTCAAAATAAGTGCCCATGGCCTGCCGGCTGGCCAGCATCCAGCGGGCTTCGCTCGCCGAACCTGTATCTCCCGGCCCACTCAAAGCGGACCAATCCTGCGGCTTTGAAAAGAACGATGACCAGATCTGGCGTCGATTGCGTGGCGACATCGTTCATTTCATTTCTGATTATTCAGATTCTCATATCAGAATATGATGAAAATTTCAGAATTGCCAGAGATTACCAAGTGCCTCCTGCTGTGCTTTCTTCAGATCATCCAGCGAAGCTTCGCCAAGGTCAAGCATTTCGTTCAGGGCCCTGCGATCAAAGCTGTTTTTCTCGCCTGTGCCCTGAACCTCGACAAAACCGTTCCGTCCCAGCCGCACCAGGTTAAAATCAACCTCGGCGCGCACATCTTCTGAATAATCAAGGTCAGTCAGTGCCCGCCCATCAACCATTCCGACACTGATGGCGGCAATGCTGTCGGTAATCAGCCTGCTCACCGATTCAGCCCCGAACTGGGCAGCGACAGCATCAACAACGGCCACAAACGCACCTGTAATGGCAGCCGTTCGTGTGCCACCATCGGCTTCAATCACATCAGCATCGATCTGAAGAGTCATTGGCCCGAAAGCCGCCAGATCAACCACAGCCCGAAGACTTCGGCCGATAAGTCGCTGTATTTCTGTAGCCCGACCGTCTGAACCTCGACTTTTCCGCCCCTGGGGCGTGCTGCCTGGCAGCATCGAATATTCGGCGGTCAGCCAGCCTGTGCCTTTACCCTCAAGAAATGGGGGAACTGTCGGTGCAAAACGAGCAGTGGTAAGCACTCGCGTGCGACCAAACTGTATCTGACAACTGCCCGGGCATGTCCATAGAGCCTGTCGCTGAATTTTCACCGGGCGCATTTCGCCCGGGTTTCGTCCATCATTTCGTGCCATCGCAAGAGACTCCGCTGCGTTTTACAACCTGACGAAACGATGAGAAAATCGGCCTGATCAAAGCTTTTTCCAGCCCGTCATCAGCCAGACAATCAGCGCCTTCTGGAAGTGCATGCGATTGGCGGCCTGGGGAATCACGCGGCTGGCCGGGCTGTCAAGCACATCGCCCGTGATCTCTTCGCCCCGTTTGGCCGGCAGGCAGTGCAGTATGATCGCGTTTTTTTCGGCCAGATTGACCAGATCACGATTGATCTGAAATCCGCGGAAAGCCTTCAGCCGCTCGGCCGTTTCAGCTTCCTGGCCCATACTTGTCCAGACATCTGTATAAAGCACATTTGCACCCCGTGCGGCATCCGTCACGTGGCTTGTCTGGGCTGGGGCGTGGCCAAATGCTTTTGTGAACTGATTCACAAACGGAGCTGGAAACTTGTATTCCGGTGGTGCGGCAAGAATAAAGTCCATACCCGTATATTCGCAGGCAATCGCCAGCGACCGGGCCACGTTATTGCCATCGCCCACAAAGACGACCTTCGGTTGCTTCACCTCTGGCAATTCTTCACGAATTGTCAGCACGTCGGCCATGGCCTGGCAGGGGTGGGCGTCTTCGCTCAGGGCATTGATGATCGGTATTTCGGCATATTTTGCTAGCTCTTCCACCTTTCGGTGGGCATGCGTGCGAATGGCCAGCGCGTCAACATATTGGCTGATGACCCGGGCAAAGTCTTCAATCGTTTCACGCACACCCAAGCCCACTTCTTCGCCCCTGATGAACAGCGAGCTGCCACCAAGATGGGCCATGGCCGCTTCAAAACTGACACGTGTCCGAAGCGAAGGTTTTTCAAAAATCAGGCCCAGAATGCGGCCCTGAAGCCGCTCGCGTATGGCAGGTGTCGGGCCAGCTTTTTTCAGTTCGATGGAAAAATCCAGAAGGCTCTCGGCCTCTTCCTTCTGGATGTCAAAAAGATCAAGAAAATGTCGCCGCATGGCTCTTTTGAAATAGTTCTTGAATTTATGCGTTCAACCCGCCCCTGAATGATCCAGTCAGGGCGGTATAACGCAATTAACTTGAAATTTGATGGGCCAGAAGTACGTCCGAAAGAATCTGGCAGCCTTCGTCAAAAAGCTCGTCAGTCAGATTCAGAGCCGGCAGAAGCCTTATGACCGTGCCCTGGGTGGCATTGATCAACAGTTGGCGTTTCATGCATTCTGCAACTATCGGCGTGGCATCGCATGTCAGTTCTAAGCCAACCATCACGCCACGAACCCGAATATCTTTCACCAGTTCTGGCCTTTGGGCTTTGATTCCTTCAAAAAAGGTCCGGAATTTCATTTCCAGATGCATGGCCTGGTCAAGCAACCCATCAGCTTCAATCGTTTCAATGGTTGCAACTCCGGCCCGGCAGGCAATAGGGTTGCCACCATAAGTGCTGGCATGCATGCCCGGTTTCAGAACTTCAGCCACTTTGTGAGTGGCCATCATGACACCGGCCGCGACACCGCTGGCAAGCGCCTTGGCGACAGTCATAATGTCAGGCGTGACGCCAAAATGCTGGTGCGCAAACCACTTGCCTGTTCGGCCCATGCCGGTCTGTACTTCGTCAAAGATCAAAAGAGCCCCTGTGCGATCGCACATCGAGCGAAGCCCTTCCAGGTAACCGTCAGGTGGAATATTGATCCCACCCTCACCCTGAATCGGCTCAAGAAGGATGGCGGCGGTTGTTTCGTCGCAGGCATTATCGGCAGCTTCCAGATCGCCGAACGCCACATATTCAAAGCCGGGAACCATCGGTTCGAAACCATGATGATACTTGGGCTGGGCGGTGGCTGTGAGAGCGGCATACGTCCGACCATGAAAGCCGTGTGTCATGGTTATGATTTTGGTGCGGCCGGCAGGGTGGCCGTAAGCACGCGCCAGCTTGATGGCCGCTTCGTTCGCCTCAGCCCCTGAGTTGCAGAAAAACGCCTTGCCGCCAAAGCTGCGTTCTGAAAGTGCCTGGGCAAACTGGCCCTGTGGCTCCATATACCAGGTGTTGGGTGCGTGTATCAGTGTGCGAACCTGCTCGCTTACGGCATCGACCACGCGGGGCGGGCAATGCCCCACCAGGTTACATCCCCAGCCTGGAAAGAAATCGACGTAACGGCGGCCTTCGGCGTCCCAGACGAGCGATCCCTCGCCCCTGACAAGGCACACAG
>JBJTRD010000239.1:0-3951 GCA_046075945.1 Flavobacteriales bacterium | reverse complement strand
GGCATTTGCAAATCCATCAGCACCAAGTTATATTTCTCTTGCTTCATTCGATCGACGGCATCGAGGCCATCTTCACTGATGTCAACTTGGGCATTCCATGTTTTCAGCAGTGCATTCGCTAAAAATTGATTCACCTTGTTGTCTTCCACCAATAAAATTCGCGAACCCTTTAAATCCGGATTGAATTCTTTATTTTCTTGCTTCTCCACGGTGGCTTTTTTCAAGAAGAGTGTAAACGAAAAGGTGGTTCCTACATTTTTTTCGCTTTTCAATTGCAACTCGCTGCCCATGAGTTCTACAATTTTTTTTGATATCGAAAGTCCGAGTCCGGTGCCGCCATACTTGCGCGTAGTACTGCTGTCTTCCTGCGCGAATGCTTGAAAAACGGCGGCCTGTCGTTCAGCTGCAATCCCAATACCTGTGTCGCTCACACTGAAAAGCAATTCCTGTTTGTCATGTTTTTCCCCAATGAATTCGATGTTCAGTCGAACGCTGCCTTTTTGAGTAAACTTGAGTGCGTTATTAATCAGATTGTTGATTATTTGATTCAATCGATGCACGTCTCCCATGCTCCGCTTAGCGACGCGGTCGTCGATGTGCCATTCAAACGTAAGTCCCTTGTCTATAGCCCGCATACTGAGCGACCTGGTCAGTTCAGCAAAGTTTTCCTGCAATGAAAATTCAATTTCCTCCAACTCCACTTTTCCTGACTCTATGCGCGAAACGTCGAGCAAGTCATCGATTAACACAAGCAAACCATCCGACGAGAACCGCATGTTTTTGAGGTATTCCTGTTGCTGGTCGTTCAATGGTGTAGACGCCAACAAGGAAGACATTCCAACAATTGCATTGATGGGTGTGCGCAGTTCATGACTCACATTCGCCAGGATAGATTTTCGAAGTTCGAGTCCTGCTTCCGCTGCGACGCGCGCTTCCTGCATCTCGTTCTCCAGTTTTTTGCGTGACGTGATGTCGAACACAACTATTACACCGCCTTCTACGTTGCCCACGTTGTCGAAGAGAGGAGCCGTTGTGCAGAGCAACCAGAACTCACTACCTGTTTTGCCACACCGAAAAGAAGATTCGAATACCTGATTGCTCAGGAAAAATTCAATTGTGCGAACATCGTCCGATTCCTCTTGTCCGTTAGTTAATGAAGGTAAATCCTGTGCGGCCATGCCAACCATTTCCGCAGACGTCATGGAAAACATTTCGGCAAATCGTCGTTCGACCTGTATTAGTCTGCCTTGCAAATCATACCTCGCCATGCCCAAATTGAGGCTTTCGATAATGTCGAGCAATCGCTGATCGGATTGGGCCCTTTTAGTTTCGGCAATTTTTCGCTTACTGATTTCCTCTTCAATCAGGTCAGCAAGTTGAAGGAGATCTTCGGTGGCAAGTTCTTTTCTATCCGGGAAGAGCACTGCCGCTGCTTCCTTTAAGGTCTCCAGTACATGCGACTGTCGGGCAAATAACTCATTGAGTGTTTCTTTTCGGGCAATCAATTCATCGCTGCTTTCCCGCATGGCCGTCTCCATAAACAAACGATCCGTATCTGAATGTGCATAGCTATTGCTGATGGCTTTGAACAAATCATTCCACTGTTCAGGAATCTCTGGATAACCTGGAAGAAATTTTTTGAGCTGACGCTCCAATAACCTATGATAGTTCTTTCCCGTCATTCCACTTCGCTATACGTTGTGATCGTCATGGTTTGATTGTGCAGTGAACATTGTGTGCTGCCTAGTTGAGGCGAAATTTCTCCGTTGGAATAAAATCCGGTATAGGCTGCCTTATTCCCGAAGTAATTGCAGACGGATTCAACTTCTTCCTCAATGCGTTGATCGAGTACTATTTTTCTACCTACACAGCTTACCATAAGCACTAAATCGGGCGATTGATGTGATGATTGCTCGGCGGCGTTAGAAGCACCATCAACAAGACGATCAAAATTGGCCATCATAAATTGCACTTGTGCACCTTGGGGTATGTTGCCTGCGAAAGTCAATGTACCGGTTTGTTCATCAATACTCAATATCGTTCTCACCAATTGGCTCTTGCCGTCGTCACCAAGTATGCATAGTGGAAACAATAGTGCGGAGCCCGGCAATTCGTTGGCACGTGGACCTAAATATCGTTTGTAGAGTTCAAGTGCATTTTCGCCATCTAACTCGTACAGCATGTTATTGACGGCCTTCGTTACTTGTCGCACGGGGCCAAACAAGTCCCAGCCACCATGTGAGCCGTGCGTAATCTTAAGGTGATTGCCATAGAATCCTATTGCGACAATACGATTCGATTCCGGGTTGTGGTTGGCGCCAACTAACGTCTTGGTGAAACGTCCGGCATCGGCTGCAAGACCGCCTGTAACAAGCACATCAGGGGATAGTTGAGAGTTAATGCCTTTTACCAAATCGTCACCATTCACGGAAATTCCATCGGATAAAACCAGGATGTGGCGGAGGTTTTCGCCTGCCAGTCCTCGTGTAATGGATTTTCCGCATTCGAAACTGTTATCGCAATCACCCACACCACCTTCTACAACTTTGATGGTAGTCTTTTCAAAGGAACAAGCGGTAACACTGACCGTTTGGTCATTTACTTCATCGCCGTGAATTTCACCCGCAGTGCTGGCCATAACAATCTGCGCATCGGGATATAGCTTTTTGATCTCGGAATAAATGGAATCAGTGGCAAGTGTATCAATGCCGCCAAAGGCCATTACCAGTGAAGGACTGAAGCCATCAGTTTCGGGCGATGACGTCCAGCCTTTGCCTTGCTTCCATAAATGTTGTTTTACTTTCATAGTGTCGGTTTTGGTTATTAAAGGTTGCGAAGCATGCTTCTTCGCTCTCAGAGTACTGCCCGACAATGTAAGAAAAACAATCACAATAAACCAAAACATACATCACCCGCTTTCTTGATTAGGTTTGTAACAGAATTTCCGAGTATGTCAATTGTAGTAGAAAAAGTATCCAAAATCTACGGCGAGCAACGCGCTTTGAATGATGTATCCTTCGAGATTCGTCGCGGGGAAATTGTAGGGTTTCTGGGTCCTAATGGTGCAGGCAAAAGCACCATGATGAAAATTATTACCTGCTACATTCCACCCACATCCGGAAAAGTTGCGGTATGTGGCAACGATGTGATGGAACAAAGCATCGCGGCCAAGCGATGCATTGGATACCTGCCCGAGCTCAATCCACTGTATACCGACATGTATGTGCGCGAATACCTCTCCTTTGTAGGGGGCATGTATCAGATAAAAAATCTGAAGTCACGCGTAGAAGAAATGATTGAAACGGTCGGTTTGCAGGTAGAGGCCCACAAGAAAATAGAAACGCTGTCCAAGGGGTATCGCCAGCGCGTGGGACTAGCACAAGCGCTTATTCATGATCCTCAGGTGCTCGTGTTGGATGAGCCTACCAGCGGGCTGGACCCCAATCAGCTAGCCGAGATTCGCAATCTCATTGTCACAATCGGAAAAACAAAAACAGTAATGCTCTCCACGCATATCATGCAGGAAGTCGAGGCCATGTGCGACCGTGCGTTCATTATCGATCGAGGAAACATTGTCGCCGACAATCTCAGTATGTCGGACATCGGCAAACGTGGCAAAAGCCTAGAGGAAATGTTCAGGGAAGTAACTAAGCAATAGGTAATAGGTTATAGGTAATAGGTAATAGGTGATGGGTGGTAGGTGATAGCTACAATACACTGTGTACCCACCTATTACCTATAACCTATTACCTATTACCTATTACCTATCACCTATTTCACACACCGGTATTGGCAGCATCTTGTGCTGATTTGCTTTGTGCATTCGAGTGTAGATGGCCAGTACTTCTTGTTGTCGTTCGGAAAGAATTTCCTGATTAGTTGAAGGCTGTTCCAGGTAGCGCATGGCCCATTCCAGCTCCGGGTAGGACGCGCCAATTTGATCTTCATCTG
>JBJTRD010000238.1:0-2701 GCA_046075945.1 Flavobacteriales bacterium | reverse complement strand
GAACCTCCGGTATTGCAGTTCCGGCACAAGCACAATCGGCCGTGTAAGCATCGTTTTCTGTAAGGGCATCACCATCGTCGCAGGCATTGCCGGGGAAGAAACAGTTGCCATTATCAATTGCAGCTATAGGGTCGTAATTACATGCTGCGACATCCGTGCAACCTACAATCGTACCTGCGCAAATGCAATCTGCATTGTAAGCATCGCCAAATGAGTTTGCGTTGTTATCGTCGCAAGGCTCACCCGGGAAAATGCAACTGCCGTCTTCAATCGTAGCAATCGCGCTGTAATTACATCCAGCCGGATTGGTGCAACCAAAATTCGACTGATCGAGGCCGGCGCAAACACAATCGAACTGGATGATATCTTCTACCGTGAGTGGGTTGTTGTCATCGCACGATGATCCAATGGTTAAGCATGAACCATCATCAATCGTTGCAGCCGGATTAAAGTTGCAAGCTCCGGTATCTGTACAACCTGCAATCAGATCAGTGTCTTCACCCACACAGCCACAATCGGCATTGTATGTATCGTTGATGGTTGTAAAGTCACCATCGTTGCATGGATCGTTCGGAAAAGCACAAGAGAAGTCTTCAATTACAGCGTTCGCATTGTAGTTACATGCCGTAGGTTCTGTGCATCCGGTGAGTATTCCATTGCACACACAATCGGCCGACCATATGTCATCCACCGTTTGATCGTTGTTGTCATCACAAAGATCGCCCGGGGTAATGCAGCTACCATCGTCTTCATTGGCGGCAGCGTCGTAATTACATGCACCCGGAGTGGTGCAACCCGGCACTGCAACAAAGACACCTTCACAAACGCAATCCGCATTGAACGCATCACTCGTTGTGAGAGCATCACCATCGTCGCAACCATCGCCGGTAAAGAAGCAAACACCATTATCGATATCGGCATCCGCATTAAAGTTGCAGGCTCCGATATCTGTACATCCGAGAATCAATCCTGCGCATATACAATCGACACCCACCAGGTCGTTGAGTGTTTCAGCATTACCATCATCGCACAGTTCACCCGGGAAAATACACGAGCCATCTTCTACTGTTGCGTTCGCATTGTAGTTGCAGGCATCCATATTCATACAGCCAATTGTGAGATCAATCTCTCCGGCACAAACACAGTCTGCACCGAGGACATCATTGAATGTTGCAGCATTCTGGTCGTCACAAACATCGCCGGGGAATGTGCACGAACCATCGTCGAAACCGGCATCCATGGAATAGTTGCAGGCCGTCATTTCCGTGCAACCACCTACTACGCCGGTGCAAACACAATCCTCGCCCAATACGTCGTTCAAGGTTGAGGCATCGCCATCGTCGCACGACTCACCCGGAAAAACACATGAACCATCTTCAACCGTCGCATCCACATTGTAATTGCAGGCAACCATATCCGTGCAGCCTTCAATTTGCACAATTTCACCGGTGCATACACAATCAAAACCATAAACATCATTGGAGGTTGTTGCGTTTTGGTCATCGCATACATCGCCCGGGAAATAGCAAGACCCATCATCGAAACCAGCATCCATAGAATAGTTGCAGGCAGTAATATCCATGCAGCCACCGAATGCTCCGGCGCACAAGCAATCGCTATTTATTACATCGTTTGCAGTAGCGGGATTTCCATCGTCGCATGACTCACCGGGGAAAATGCAACTTGCATCTTCCACTGTTGCCTCCGGGTTGTAATTGCATGCGGTAATTTCAGTGCAGCCTTCAATATTGCTGACATCTTCGCCCACACATATGCAATCGCCGCTGAAGGAATCGTTGATGGTTAATTCATTTCCGTCGTCGCAAGGATCATTTGCATAAACACACGAGAAATCATTTTCGAGTGCATTCGAATCAAAGTTGCAGGCCACAGGATCGGTGCAGCCCAGCGGAAATCCAACGCACACACAATCGGTATTTACGATGTCGAATGTTGTAGGATCGCCATCATCACATTGAAGGCCCGTAAACAAGCATGAATTATCATCGATGGTTGCGGTAATATCATAATTACAGGCATCCGGTGCCGTGCAGCCAACTCCACCAAGTGCAGACCAGAAGCTGATAAAGTTTTCTGTTCCATTACCGGTATACACCCAGGGGCCGCTTCCCTCGAGGAAGGTGCCCGACTGCCAGATACCGGCTGCATTTGCAACACCTTCGCGACCTTGACCGGAAGCGCCGTATTGCATGAAATCAACCATGTTCGCAGGATTGGAGAACCCTCCGCCCGGCAAATACAACCCAAGGTCGCTTGCCGTCGCATTGAATCCGGATGATGCAAGCCACTCAATTGTAACCGTTGCGCCCGCTCCGACGTTGAGGCTGCCCTCAACAACGCTTACTGACAAGCCTGATAAAGAGGAATACTCAAACAAAGCACACAGGTTATAATTCTGAATGTTGACAGGAGCACTTCCAAAATTTTTAATGGTTATAAGGTGATTGGCAGGATCGACCTCAGAGAATCTGATTTGTGCAAATGATCCAACGGAACAAAGTGCAATTCCGAGAAAAAGTAAAAGTTTATTCATAGGACGGTTAAAAGTTGCGCCTAAGATACATAGCGACTACTATTCGTTGGTTTTTTTTCCTGAACGAGCGTGACCGTTAAAAAGGAACCATAAAAAAGCCTCTCCACCAAGAAGTTTACCTCAACAACTGCTATTTAGAAGCACAAC
>JBJTRD010000237.1:0-3935 GCA_046075945.1 Flavobacteriales bacterium | reverse complement strand
TGGAAATCAACTCGAAGCCTACTGAGCTCGATGAGCTCGAGCGCAAAATCATGCAGTTTGAAATCGAACGGGAAGCCATCAAGCGCGAAGGCGACGAAACGAAACACGCAGACTTAAATAGAGTGATTGGCGAATTGAGCGAAGAGCGCAATGCGCTTGCAGCAAAGTGGCAAAGTGAAAAAGATGTGGTGGAATCTATTCAAAATGCGAAGGCATCGCTCGAAGATTTGAAGTTGCAAGCAGAACAGGCCGAGCGGGAAGGCAATTACGGACTGGTGGCTGAAATACGCTATGGTCGTATGAAAGAGCAAGAGCAGCGCATTGAAGAAGGTCGCGTGAAATTGCAAGAGTTGCAAGCGAATTCAAAAATGTTGAAGGAAGAAGTCGATCCCGAAGAAATTGCAGATGTGGTTTCCCGCTGGACAGGTATTCCTGTGAAAGCACTGGTGGAAAGTGAACGCGCGAAGTTGCTCCGACTTGAAGATGAATTGGGCAAACGTGTCGTTGGTCAGCAGGAGGCCATCGTCGCGCTGAGCGACGCAGTGCGAAGAAGCAGGGCAGGGTTGAGTGATGAACGCAAACCCATTGGCTCGTTCATTTTCCTCGGAACAACCGGCGTAGGAAAAACAGAACTGGCCAAAGCGCTCAGTGATTTTCTATTCAACGATGAAAACGCGATGACACGCATCGACATGAGTGAATACCAGGAACGTCACACGGTGAGTCGTTTGGTAGGAGCGCCTCCCGGTTATGTGGGATACGATGAGGGCGGGCAGCTTACCGAGGCCGTGCGTAGAAAACCATACTCGGTTATTCTTCTCGATGAAATTGAAAAGGCACACCCCGATGTGTTCAATGTGTTGTTGCAAGTGCTCGATGATGGACGATTAACCGATTCAAAAGGCCGTGTGGTGAATTTCAAAAACACCATCATCATCATGACGAGCAACCTTGGTTCGCAAATCATTCAGGAGAGCTATGAGAAGGCGCGCAATGCCGAAGATGAAGAATTGTTTGAGCGTACTAAAATGGAAGTGATGATGGTGTTGAAATCATCGCTTCGCCCCGAGTTTTTGAATCGCATCGACGAAGTCATCATGTTCACTCCGCTGGGCAAATCGCAAATCGAGAACATAGTGAAGTTGCAGTTGCACTTGCTATCGGAGCGATTGGTGAAGGCCGATATCCACTTGGTGGTTACTCCCGATGCGATGGTCTACCTAGCCGACAAAGGCTACGATCCGCAATACGGAGCGCGGCCCGTGAAGCGAACCATTCAAAAGGAAGTGATGAATGAACTGTCGAAGTATATACTCAGTGGCAAGGTCGATAAGTCAGAAGCGGTCGTGCTCGATGTGTTTGATGGACAGATCGTTTTCCGCAAAAAAATAGATGAAGAAGCGCTCATTGAAGTTTAGCAATCGGTAGGGTATTTAAATAGCAATTTTGTTTAAGGGGTGTGAACTGTTTCACGCCCTTTTTTGTTAGGCATTTAACTCTCTCCATTTATGAATAAATCACTACTTGTTCTTTTTGGGTCTCTGGCAATGGCTTTTGGTCTCACCAGCATGACTTCCAACAATGCTGAATACTCTGCCGGTAAGGCCGGATCCAATGGTTCGCCCGGTGAAGGCACCTGTGCTTCTGGCTCTTGTCACAATTCGTTTACACTGAATAGTGGTTCGGGAGGTGTATCCATATCCATTGCAGGTCTGCTCAATGGCAACATGTATGTGCCCGGTCAGACCTACTCAGTGAATGTAACGGTGCAGCAATCGGGTATCGGGTTATTTGGATTTGGTATTGAAGCCTTGCAGGCAAGTGGTGCCAACGCCGGCAGCTGGACGGCAGGTGCCGACTCGCATATTTTAAATGCAACAATCAGTGGTAATTCGCGTGCAACGGTTGCACACATTGATAATTCCGGATTTGCTTCTAATACCCGTACATGGTCGTTTAGCTGGACGGCGCCTGTAACTGAAATTCCCGTTATGATGTATGCGGCTGGCAATGCAGCCAACAACAACGGCGGTGATGGCGGCGATTACATATACACCACCACGCTGAGTTTGATGCCGGCGCCTGCACTTCAGGCCCCTGTCATTCAATACAGTGGCAGTCTTGTTATATGTGAAGGAGAGTCTGTTGCCCTGAGTGTTGAGGAACAATCGGGTATTTCTTATTCATGGCAAAATAGTCAGGGCTCCGAAGTTAGCTCGGGATCAACCTTCCTAGCGAATCAAAGTGACTGTTACACAGTTATAGCAAACGATGGATCTAACACAGCCTCATCAGAACCCGTGTGTGTAACAGTGGAAATAGTGAACTCAAATTTTTCAGGCCTGGCACCGATGTATTGCGTTGGCGATGCACCTGTAACCTTAGTTCCCGAAGTGGAAGGAGGAATTTTCTCGGGGCCCGGCGTGGTAGGAAATGTTTTCAATCCGGCACAAATGCCTGTCGGTGATTTTTTGGTTGGACATACGGTCATAACCGCTGCGGGCTGCGAATTCACGCAAACGCAAGCAGTGAGTATTCGAGCGATTTTACCCGCAGAGTTCGCTGATTTGAATGACTTGTATTGCTCGACCGATGCTCCCGTTCAGCTCAATCCGATTTCAGAAGGCGGAGTATTCACCGGACCGGTATTGGCCGGTGTATTTGATCCTAATGTTGCTCCGGGCATCTATGATATCACCTATACAACAGGCTCGGGTGTGTGCAGTGCAAGTGTGACGCAGACAGTGGAAGTGTTAGTATCGGAGAGCAGTTATTTTTACGTATTCCCTGCTTTTTGTACCAGCTCACCGGTCGATCAAATGATTCCTGAAGTACCGGGAGGGGTATTCACGGGCACGGGTGTTTCAGGTGATTTGTTCGATCCTGCAACTGCTCTTCTGGGCGATAATGATATTACCTACACGCTGGTGCAGCCCAACGGATGTATATCCGTCACTACGCAAACGGTGGAGGTTTTTGCTGTTGCCAACAGCGATTTCACTGGAATAGAGCCAATCACATGCACTACAGAAGGACTTGTAGAGTTGGTTCCTGCTTCTCTCGGGGGCGTATTCAGTGGCCCCGGTGTGAGCGGATCTCTCTTCGACCCTATCGCTGCGGGCGCAGGTCAGCATACAATTTTGTACGATATCAGCCTGGGCGATTGTCAGTCGGAGACGGTGGTTACAACCACCGTTGTTGAAGGTCCTCAGGCAGAAATTACAGTTGCCGGCGACCTGACATCGGCCACGGCAGCCCAGCAAGGCGCCACCTACCAATGGTGGAACTGCGACACGCAGCTTCCGATTGAAGGTGCAACCTCAGCCGAATTCTCCATCACGGATCCATCACAAAACGGCAATTACTCGGTAGCCGTGACCCTCAATGGCTGCGATGCCATGAGCGATTGTGTTTTCCTACTTATTGAAAGCGTAGAGGAACTCCAGCAAAACTGGTCGGCCGGATTTTTCCCGAACCCTGCGACAACGATGCTAACCGTTTGGAGTTCGACTCCTACCGGAGTGAGTATCTACAATGGTCTGGGCGCGCTGGTTCTTTCGCAGCGCGTGAACGCAATCAACCACACCCTCGATATCGGTGAATTGCAGCAAGGGATTTATCAGGTCGTCATCCAAACGAACGACGGAAAACAATTGACCCAGCTACTGGTAAAACAATGAAAAGAAGAAATTTCAAATAAAATGAAACCAATTAAAAACACCACGCGTATCAAAACCGTGATTTGTTTTTTTGGTTAATTCATGGATTTGGTTAAGTAAGAAGGCCTCCCGAGCGGGAGGCTTTTTTATTTCCCTTCGCACAGAAAGGGCTTCTGGTAGGCACTGCTGTGTGTCCCTAAAAAATATTACACCAAAACGTAACCTTCGATTCACTCCCCCCGTTATAAGGGTGTATTTCATCAAACCGACTGATAC
>JBJTRD010000236.1:0-4002 GCA_046075945.1 Flavobacteriales bacterium | reverse complement strand
GGAATGTTGGAATTGGGTGTAATGTCGAACCGCCCCTACAAAAAGTCGGCGCGTATAGTGGGTGAAGTATTGGGTAAGTACCATCCGCATGGTGATGGTGCCGTGTATGACACCATGGTGCGCATGGCGCAGGACTGGACGTTACGCTACCCACTGGTAGATGGCCAGGGTAACTACGGTAGTATGGATGGCGACCCACCGGCTGCGATGCGTTACACCGAAGCTCGTTTGCGCAAGGTTGCAGAAGAAATACTGGAAGACCTCGACAAAGAGACCGTTGACTTCCAGCCCAACTTCGACGATTCGTTGCAAGAGCCCAAGGTGATGCCTGCTAAGATTCCGAATTTGCTTGTGAACGGCGTGAGCGGAATTGCGGTAGGAATGGCGACCAATATGCCGCCACACAACTTGACGGAAGTCTGCGAAGGTATCATCGCATACATCGAAAACCGCGACATCACGATAGAGGAGCTGATGAAGTTCGTGAAGGCTCCCGACTTCCCAACCGGTGGAACCATTTACGGTATCGAGGGTGTAAAGAGCGCCTATGAAACCGGTCGCGGTCGTGTAGTAATACGGGCCAAACATCAAATCGAGGAGATTGATGGTCGCGAATGCATCGTCGTCACGGAAATACCTTATCAGGTGAATAAAGCTGAAATGCAATCGCGACAGGATGCCCTCATCAAAGAAGGCAAACTCGAGGGCATTTCCGATATTCAGGATCAGTCTTCGCGCGAAGGGGTTCGCATTATCTACGAAATAAAGCGTGACGCGATTTCAAATGTTGTGCTGAATAATTTATTTAAGCACAGCTCACTTCAGACTTCATTCTCAATTAACAACGTGGCGCTTGTCAATGGCCGACCAGAGATTCTGAACCTGAAGCAAATGATTGTGCACTACACCGCCCACCGTCACGAAGTAGTGGTGCGTCGCACACAATACGACTTGCGCAAGGCCCAGGAACGTGCCCACATTTTGAAGGGGTTACTCATCGCACTTGATCACCTCGATCAGGTAATCGCCTTGATTCGTGGAAGCCAGACACCCGAAATTGCCCGCGAAGGTCTTATGACCAACTTCCAGTTGGATGAGATTCAATCGCGCGCTATTCTTGATATGCGCCTGCAGCGCCTCACAGGCCTTGAGCGCGACAAGATTCGCGAAGAATACGATGAGCTCATGAAGATGATTGCCCGTTACAATGAAATTTTGGGAAGTGAAGAGATCCGCATGGGCATCATCAAGGACGAATTGCGCGAAATCATTACCAAATATGGCGATGAGCGCCGTTCCAATATCGAATACAGCAGTGCCGAGCTCAATATTGAGGATATGATTCCTGATGAAATGATGGCCATCACCATCACACACGCCGGCTACATCAAGCGCACCAATCTGGCCGAATACCGAGCACAGAGCAGGGGAGGAGTAGGAGCAAAAGGAACCGTAGCTCGTCAGGAAGACTTCGTAGAGCACATCTTCACAGCAACCAACCACGACTGGTTGCTCATCTTCACACAAAAAGGACGATGTTTCTGGATGCGTGTATTTGAGTTACCCGAAGGTACCAAAGCATCAAAAGGCCGTGCGATTCAAAACTTGATTCAGATCGAACAAGATGATAAATTGCTGGCTTATATTCCTGTGAAGGACTTGATGAATGAAGAGTATGTGAACAGCAACTATGTGATTCTTTGCACAAAGCAAGGCCTCATTAAGAAGACATCCCTCGAAGCGTATTCGCGTCCGCGGTCAACCGGTATCAACGCGATTACCATTGTGGATGGAGATGAACTTCTTTCGGCACAACTCACCAACGGTAATTGTGAAGTGATAATGGGTACGCGCGAAGGAAAGGCCATTCGTTTCAACGAAAAGACTGTTCGCGCTGTGGGCCGCACTGCGCAAGGGGTGAAGGCAGTTTCGCTGGACAGTGATAAGAACGAGGTTATCGGAATGGTATGCGTCGCCAATCCAAACACCGACATATTGGTGGTGAGTGAAAAAGGCTTCGGTAAACGATCTGCCCTTGAAGACTATCGCATTACCAACCGCGGTGGTAAAGGGGTCAAGACCATCAACATCACGGAGAAAACAGGCGATTTGATTGCCATCCTCGGTGTGGATAATGACCACGATTTCATGATCATCAACAAGAGTGGCATCACCATTCGTTTGCGAGTGGAAGATCTGCGTGTTGTGGGCCGTGCAACGCAGGGAGTGAAGCTCATCAATCTGCGTGGCAACGATGAAATAGCAGCTGTATGTAGCGTGTTGAAAGATGAAGCTGACGATACCCCTACAGCAGAGGTGGTGAATGAAATTGATCCAACCGATATTATTGAAGATTCAGAGCAATCTGAGGAAGAAGGTGCAGGAGAGGAATAGCCCTTATCATCTTTAGCTCAACATGTCTGAAAAAATGGTACAAAAATTAGAACAACGAGAAACGCTCCTTTGGGCGTTTCTCATTTAAACACATATTCGAAACCATGAAAAGATTGATTGTTATTTTTATTGCGCTGGCATTAACCCGAGATGTTATTGCACAAGCGGACGTAACTTCAGCTTACAATGCAAACAAGCAAGGTGACTTTGCAAAGGCAGCTGAGTTTATTGAAAAGGCCATTAAAGATCCGAAGGCTGCGGCTAAAGAAAAAACGTGGCGGTATCGAGGTGATATTTATCTAAACATCGCTGGGACACCCGATGTATCCGTTCAGTTTCCAAATGCCACCCAAATGTGCAAGGAGTCTTATTTCAAGGCGCTGGAACTAGATACAAAGCAAGAGTATATGCAAGAGACGAAGGCCGGCTTGGGTAGCCTTCAATCATTGGTTTTGACCATGGCAGGCAAACAATATGAGAGCAATGATTTTTGTGGCGCATTTGCCAGTTTTGCAGTAACCGATGAAATAAGTAAGCGCTTTGGAATTGTTGATTCGGCGGCTATTTATAACGCCGCCACCTGTGCTGAGCGTTGCGGCAAAATGGAAGAAGCACTTGCCGGATATCAGGAAAGTGCTAAAATTGGCTACAACGTACCGTTAGTTTATGGTCTGATAGTAAATATTTACAACAAGATGGGTAAACCGGAGGAAGCGAATAGAACGCTCACAGAAGCGCGAACGAAGTTTCCAAAAGATGCTGAACTCCTGCGCACTGAAGTAAATATTTACCTCGTAGATAAGAAGTATGACAAGGCGTTGGGTCTTTTGAAGGATCTAACAGTACAAGATCCCAGCAATGAAATGATCTGGTTCGTTTTGGGTGTGACCTATGAAAACCTTGGCAATGCAGCAGAGCAAGAAGCAGCATATAAAAAAGCACTTGAAATCAATCCTAAATATTTCGATGCGTTATTTAATCTGGGCGCCTTTTATTACAACATGGGGGTAAATAAATTGAGAGAATGCGACAATATTCCACCGCGCGAGCAGGCGAAAAATGAAGCCTGTTTGTCGGAGGCCAATAACTTTTTAAACCGCGCTATAGGGTCATTTGAAAAAGCCTACGATGAACGGCCCACAGATAAGGATATAATCACTGCGCTAAAAGAGGCGTATGTTCGCGTTAGTAATTTCGAGGGGCAGAAGAGAATGGAAAAAGCCTTGGGAAAATAACCATACACAATTGATTAAAACGGCGGCCAATGAGCTGCCGTTTTTTTTGGCTCCAGACATTTCTTCTAGGCGCTTCCGGTTCGTTGTGCTACTTCTTTCAAATGTGTATATTAGCGCCATGCGTTTCCACGTTCTGCTAATCATTTGTTTGGTGCTTTTTTCGTGTGCGAAGAAAAGCGAAAAGCAAGCGCAGGGCCACGAGATAAAGGTAGTGGAGGCGATTCCGTATATAGTTCCTGCAGACAGTATTGAGCCACCGACGGTCTGTAATCTGTCGGATGCGCGTATACAGCCTTTTCCAATGGGGAAACCAACCGTGGTGAACCTAACATCGAACGTTCGACGGGCGGGTGCGCCCATCGTAGTAAAAGCA
>JBJTRD010000235.1:0-2441 GCA_046075945.1 Flavobacteriales bacterium | reverse complement strand
AATAGGTATAGACTTAGGAACCACCAACAGCTGCGTTGCCGTAATGGAAGGTAACGAGCCGGTGGTAATAGCCAATAGCGAAGGCAAGCGCACAACGCCTTCGGTAGTGGCATTTGTAGAAGGTGGCGAGCGCAAAGTGGGTGATCCCGCCAAGCGCCAGGCCATTACGAACCCTACCAAAACAATCTACTCCATAAAGCGATTTATGGGCAACAGCTACGACGAGAGTGCTCGCGAAGCAGGCAGGGTTCCTTACCAAGTTATAAAGGGCGATGGAAACATGCCACGTGTCAAAATTGATGACCGTAATTACACTCCGCAGGAGATTTCAGCTATGGTTCTTCAAAAGATGAAGAAAACCGCCGAAGATTACCTGGGTCATGAAGTATCAGAAGCTGTTATTACTGTTCCTGCCTACTTCAACGACGCACAACGCCAGGCCACCAAAGAGGCCGGCGAAATTGCGGGTCTTACGGTGAAGCGAATCATCAACGAGCCTACAGCAGCAGCACTTGCGTACGGCCTCGACAAAAAAGCGCACGACATTAAAATCGTGGTATTTGACTGCGGTGGCGGTACACACGACGTTTCAATACTCGAACTCGGTGACGGTGTATTTGAAGTGCTTTCTACCGATGGCGATACCCACCTCGGTGGTGACGATTTCGACCAGGTGATAATAGACTGGTTGGTTCAGGAATTTAAAAACGAAAACGGAAATCAGTTCGATTTGACGAAAGATCCAATGGCATTGCAGCGCTTGAAAGAGGCAGCTGAAAAAGCCAAAATCGAACTTTCTTCAAGCACATCTACGGAAATCAATTTGCCTTACATCATGCCGGTCGATGGCATTCCGAAGCACTTGGTGAAAACCATGTCGCGTGCGAAGTTTGAGCAATTGGCCGATAGTCTGATTCAGCGCACCATTGCACCATGCGAAAGTGCATTGAAAAAGGCGGGTATCTCTGTGAAGGATATCAACGAAGTAATATTGGTAGGTGGTTCAACACGCATTCCTGCTGTGCAAGATGCAGTGAAGAAGTTCTTCGGCAAAGAGCCATCGAAGGGTGTAAACCCCGATGAGGTGGTTGCCATTGGTGCAGCTATTCAGGGTGGGGTTCTCACCGGGGAAGTGAAGGACGTGTTGTTGCTTGATGTGACTCCGCTGGCTTTGGGAATCGAAACGATGGGTGGTGTGATGACCAAGTTGATTGAGTCGAACACTACTATACCTACTAAGAAGAGCGAGGTATTCTCAACAGCGAGCGACAACCAGCCAAGTGTTGAAATTCACGTGCTTCAGGGTGAACGTGCCATGGCGAAGGACAATCGCACCATCGGTCGATTCCACCTCGATGGGCTGCCATCAGCACCTCGCGGTGTACCGCAAATCGAAGTAACATTCGACATCGATGCCAACGGTATCATTCACGTAAGTGCGAAAGACAAGGCTACAGGCAAAGAGCAAAACATTCGAATTCAAGCTTCTTCAGGCTTAAGCAAGGAGGAGATTGAAAAGATGAAGCGTGAGGCCGAGTTGAATGCGGAAAGTGATCGTGCTGCACGCGAACAGGCCGATACCATCAACCAAGCTGACACACTCATTTTCCAGACGGAAAAGCAAATGAAGGAGTTTGGCGACAAAATTCCGGCCGACAAGAAGGAGCCAATCGAGACCGCATTGAATGAATTGAAGCAAGCCCACGCCGAGAAGGATATCAATCGCTGCAAGGCCGCTATTGAAAATCTGAATAACGTGTTTAGCGCGGCTGCAACAGATATGTACAATGCATCTTCAGGAGAAGGTCAGCCAACAGGAAATACCGGAGGTCAGGATGCTGAAGTAACTGATGTGGATTTTGAAGAAGTAAAGGACGACAAGAAGTAAGTCTCCGAGTAATACGATTAAAAGAAGGCCCGAATTCGGGCCTCTTTTTTTGCCATTATATTTGAGTCACCAATTAATTCTCCATCCTATGCTCAAAGAATTTAAACAGTTCGCACTTCGCGGTAACCTCATCGACATGGCCGTGGCCTTTGTGATGGGGGCTGCATTCGGTAAAATTGTTTCAGCCTTCATCGATGGTATGGTCATGCCGTTGGTTGGACTCATCGAAGGCAGAGATTTCTCTAATTTGTATTATCCGCTTTCGGAAAATGTACGCAAGGCCTGTGAGGCGGCTGAAGCAGCAGGCGGCGGATTATCGCTTGATAAGGCCAAGGAAATCGGACCGGTAGTGGCCTATGGAACATTCATCACGCTCACCATCGAATTTGTGATTGTTTCAATCATCATGTTTTTGGTAATAAAGGCCATGAATAAACTGAGAAGAAATGAGCCTGCTCCTGAACCCGAAGTGACTCGTTCGGAGCAACTGCTTGAGGAAATTCGGGATGCACTGAAGAAATAATGGTATTTCCTGTTCGTCCTGAAAACCATC
>JBJTRD010000234.1:0-12792 GCA_046075945.1 Flavobacteriales bacterium | reverse complement strand
TGCAAATGCCGATTATGGATGGCTTCGAGGCTACGGAGTATATTCGTAAACAACTCAAGCTCGATATACCCATTGTTGGCCTCTCGGCCAATGCACTGAATGATGAACGAGGGCGCAGCCTGGAAGCCGGCATGAATGACTATGTATCCAAGCCCTTCCAGCCGGAGATGCTCTATTCAAAGATTCACGAACTCATCTTTAAGCCGTGATGTAATTTTGTCAAAATTTTTATCGTGAAGCGTATCGCCATTATGGCTTCCGGAGCAGGAAGCAATGCCGCAAATATCCTAACCTATTTCAAGTCGAATAACAGGGCAAATGTGGTGCTCATTGCATCCAATAAACCTGATGCAGGCGTCCTCAACATTGCTCTGGAAAATAGAATTGAAACGTATCTGTTGACACGTGAGAACCTTGCTTCAGGAAGCTTTGTTGAACACCTTCATTCGCTAAACGTTGATTTAATTGTTCTCGCCGGATTTCTGTGGAAAGTGCCCGAACAAATGGTGAAACGATTCCCGCATAAAATCATCAATATTCACCCTGCACTATTGCCGAAGTATGGTGGCAGGGGAATGTATGGTCACCATGTACACGAAGCAGTTCATACAGCCCGGGAAAAAGAGTCCGGCATTACTATTCATTGGGTCAATGAGCACTACGACGAGGGAACCATCATAGCCCAATACTCCACGCCCATAGAGCCTAACGATACTGTTGCCGATATCGAACGGAAAGTGCGTTCGCTCGAAATGGAATGGTTCCCGAATGTCATCGACAACCTGTTAACAATTTGTTAAACGATAAGATTCTCGACTACTTTTTCTGCGAACTCAATTGTTAACCTGTGAATCGTTTTCAGCCCGTCTCCGACATACCATCGGCAATAGTTGTTCTCGTTGCACTTCCTCTATGCATCGGTATTGCGCTTGCCTCTGATGCATCGCCCTTCAGCGGAATCATTGCAGGAGTCATCGGTGGAATTGTGGTGGGCATAGTAAGCGGCTCATCGCTGAGTGTTTCCGGGCCGGCAGCAGGTTTAGCCGCTATTGTTGCTGCTGCGATTCATGACTTGGGAGGTTTTCATATTTTCCTCTTGGCTGCGTTTTTAGCGGGTTGCTTACAAGTAGTATTCGCCTACCTCAAGGGCGGTGGCATCGGGCGCTTCGTTCCGAACGCTGTAATCAAGTGAATGCTTGCTGCTATTGGCATCCTCATTATACTCAAGCAAATCCCACACTTTGTTGGGTACGACGCAGACCCTGAAGGAGAAGAGTCCTTTATTCAGCCCGACGGCCAAAACACATTCAGCGAATTATGGATTGCATTCGAGCGTATATCACCTCGATTGGCGATGAACAAGTCCGCACAAATCGATTGGTCGAACTAAACGTGATTGAGCAGGTGACCAACTTGGCCGAGACATCCATCATTCAAAAGGCCTGGAAACACCGACAAGGACCTCATCTGCATGCCTGGGTATATGGCCTGGAAGATGGTCTTATAAAGCCAATTTTTGAATTGCCTGCCGGATCGCGAATCGACCCACTGTACGAATACGACGACTTATAATAACTGCGTATTTCATTCCGGCAGGTCTTACTTTCGCCCAATGTTCGATTGGAAAGAAATAGGCTCCTGCTTTATGGTGCTTTTCGCTGTCATTGATATCATCGGCAGCATTCCCATCATCGTGAAAATCAAAAACACGACAGGAAATATTCAGCCCATCACAACCACAGTGGTATCATTTATACTGATGGTGATTTTTTTGTTTTTGGGTGAACGCTTTCTCTATCTGTTTGGCGTCGATGTAAACTCTTTCGCCGTAGCAGGTTCATTCATTCTTTTTTTCATAGCCATGGAAATGGTGCTGGGCATCAAAATATTTAAGCAAAAAGAAGGAACAGAAGGAGCGGCTTCTATTGTGCCGCTTGCCTTTCCCATCATTGCCGGAGCAGGTACCTTTTCAACGCTCATTTCACTTGGTGCGGAATACCAACAAGTGAACATCCTAGTAGCCATCGCATTAAACATGCTACCCATTTTCATCGTATTGAAACTTACGAATCGAATTGAAAAAATGCTGGGCGTAGCAGGAATAAACGTATTGGAAAAAATCTTCGGAATCATTCTGCTCGCCATAGCGGTGAAACTTTTCAGCAACAACATTCAACACTTGTTGGGATAATTTTTCATGACGACCATAACCATTTACACCGATGGCGCAGCCAGGGGAAATCCGGGTCCGGGCGGATATGGTGCTATCCTTCAAAGCGGCCCGCACTACAAAGAAATAAGCGAGGGCTTTCGTCTCACGACCAACAATCGCATGGAACTGCTAAGTGTTATTGTGTGCCTTGAAATGCTCAAACAAGAGGGGTGCGACGTGACAGTCTACTCCGATTCAAAATATGTGGTCGATGCCGTAGAAAAAAAATGGATCGAGGGCTGGATTAAACGCAACTGGAAAAACGTAAAGAATCCGGATTTATGGAAGCGTTACATGACGGTTGCAGCACGCCACAAGGTGCGCTTCAAATGGATCAAAGGCCACAACGGTCATCCCATGAACGAACGCTGCGATTTTTTAGCCGTCGAGGCAAGTAATGGCCGCGATTTGCTGGTGGATGCGTGGTATGAAACGAATAATGACAAGTGACAAATGACAAGTGATGAATGACAAGTAATCTGGGGGTCTAGTTTTGTAATTTGCCACTAGTCACTTGTCATTAGTCATTGTTTTTGTTTTCTGTTCACCAACCACCGTTGTACATTCGCGCCGTCGTCGGAAAAGCCGATGATTATCTGATCAAACATTCAATACACAATGCGCACAGATTTATACCAGGGACACGATTATTACTTGATGGACGAATGGCTCAGCGAAGAGCAGAAGTTGGTTCGCGATACGGCCCGTGCATGGGTGAAAAAGGAAGTATCTCCCATCATCGAAGAAGCCGCCGAAAACTGCAAATTCCCTCAGCATCTGTTGAAAGGACTCGGTGAAATTGGTGCTTTTGGTCCATACATTCCGACAGAATACGGCGGAGCCGGACTCGATCAGATTTCCTATGGTTTGATTATGCAGGAACTTGAGCGTTGCGACAGTGGATTGCGCTCCACTGCATCCGTGCAGAGCTCGCTCGTGATGTACCCTATATATAAGTACGGAACCGAAGAGCAGCGCATGAAGTACCTGCCCAAACTCGCCACAGGCGAATGGATGGGATGTTTTGGCTTGACAGAACCTGATTATGGCAGCAATCCGGGTGGTATGATTACCAACTTCAAAGACATGGGCGATCACTATTTGCTCAATGGCGCGAAGATGTGGATCAGCAACGCTCCCTTCGCGCAAATAGCAGTGGTTTGGGCCAAGAATGAAGCAGGTCGTATTCACGGATTGATTGTAGAGCGCGGTATGGAAGGATTTACTACACCTACCATGCACGGCAAGTGGAGCCTGCGCGCCAGCGACACCGGCGAGTTGATTTTTGATAATGTGAAGGTTCCCAAAGAAAACCTTCTTCCCAATAAAAGCGGCCTAGGTGCTCCGCTGGGCTGTCTCGACTCTGCCCGCTATGGTATCGCCTGGGGAGCCATCGGCGTTGCGCTGGATTGTTACGACGTGGCACTGCGCTACGCGAAAGAACGCATTCAGTTTGGCAAGCCTATCGGTGCATTCCAATTGCAACAGAAGAAATTAGCTGAAATGATTACCGAGATTACCAAAGCTCAGTTGCTCACGTATCGCCTCGGACAGCTCCGCAATGAAGGCCGCGCCACCACTGCTCAAATCAGCATGGCCAAGCGCAACAACATAGCCATGGCAAAAGAAATCGTAAGCGAGTCGCGCCAGATGCTGGGCGGTATGGGTATTACCAATGAATACCCCATCATGCGCCACATGATGAATTTGGAATCGGTTATTACCTACGAAGGCACACACGACATCCACCTGCTCATTACAGGTATGGATGTTACAGGCTTCGACGCTTTCAAATAGACCGAGCCCCGACAGCGCTCGGCTACCGCTATTCACAGTCGGGCTTTCATATGTATGTAAGAATTCCCGGAACCAAACCAAAAAACTCGTATATTTACCAAAACGAATTCCCTATGAATAGAATCTACACTTCATTAACTGCATTTCTGATTTTGCTGGGCACCGGTGCATTTGCTACTACCCACGTAATTACTCAAGAGGCATTTACCTTCAACCCCAACGCTCTCTCAGTAGAGGTGGGTGATATTGTTCAATTCGTATGGACAAGTGGATCGCACACAACAACTTCTTTAACCGTACCGGCAGGAGCTGCATCATGGGACGCTGCTCTCACTTCGGCCAATCCACTGGTTGAATACACCGTGACAACAGCGGGCACCTATGCCTATGTATGCACACCGCACGCTGCAATGGGTATGGTTGGTGGCTTCGTGGCAGTGCTGCCCAACCGCGTTGCCAACCTCACTTCAAACGCCGACATGAACGTCTCTATGCAGGATGGTGGCCAGTTGCGCGTGAAGCTCACCGGCGCATCGTGTGGCTTCGCCTCTATCGGGTTACTCGACATCATGGGCAGAAACGTGGCGATGATTCACCAGGGCGGAATCTCTAGCGATGATTTCGTTGTTCGCTACGATGTTTCTTCACTGCAACGCGGAATCTACTTCGTGCGTTTCCAGGAAGGTGCATTCGTCACTACCCGTAAAGTGCTTATCCAATAACCTTCGTGTTATATCCCGAAAATCCCGTCCGAAACGACGGGATTTTTTTTTGGCCTTTTCGGTACACACCTCATTGTGTAAAAAGGATGTTCAAGGGCTTTACAATGTTGCCAAGCCAACTGCATTTTCGTGAACGGACTGAAAATCATGAAACAACTCCTAAATAAACTGCAAGGCGACCGCACCATCTGGATGGTTACCTTCTTCCTTTCGCTCATATCCATACTGGCAGTATACAGTGCAATCTCAACACTGGCTTACAAAGCAGAGGGGAATAGCCTCAAGTTTTTGCTGAAACACACAGGATTCATTATCCTAGGTTTCATCCTGATGTATGCCGTGCATCAAATGGCGTTTCGTTATTTCTCACGACTCTCTAAAATCCTTTTATTGGTTGCTGCAGGACTCCTCGCCTATGCGTTGTTATTTGGCCAAAATCTGAACGATGCGAATCGATGGATCGTTATTCCTTTCACCGGCCTCACCTTTCAGCCAAGCGACTTTGCCAAGATTGTTCTCATCATCTATGTGGCGCGCACACTCGCCGTGAAGCGCGATGTGCTGCACGATTTCAAAGAAGGCGTTGCTCCTGTTGTTTGGCCCATCGTGCTCATATGCGGACTCATATTGCCCGCCAACTTCTCCACAGCAGCTATGCTCGCGAGCATTTGCTTCCTCATGATGTTTCTGGCCGGTGTTCCATTTCGTCATATGAGTAAGCTCGTTGCCGCGGCAGCAGGCTTTGTTTTTCTCATTGTCGTAGTAGGTGAAACAACCGGATTTCCCGGTCGATATGCTACATGGAAAAACCGTATCGTTAGCGCTATGGACGAAGACAGCGAAGGAAACTACCAGACAGCCTTGGCCAAATACGCCATCCATGAGGGCGGCGTAATACCGAAAGGCCCCGGCACAGGCAGCTCGCGCAACTTTTTGCCGCACCCTTATTCCGATATGATCTATCCTTTCATCATCGAAGAATATGGTTCAATTTTCGGTGGCATTACCCTCGTGCTGCTCTACCTCATTTTACTTTTCCGAACGATCAAACTCTCTATCCACAATCCAAAATTGGGCGCTCAGCTAACCGCGCTTGGGCTGGGATTTATGCTGGTCATTCAGGCATTCATCAACATGGCGGTTGCCGTTAGTCTGTTCCCCACAACAGGCCAGCCCATGCCGCTCGTAAGTATGGGTGGTACCAGTACAATCTTTACCTGTCTGGCGCTCGGATTAATTCTGAGCATCTGTCGGAGTAAAGATGAACGCGAAGAAGACCTGAGTCTCACGCAGACGAAGTTCATGGATCCAGCTGTTTCTAACTAAACCGCCACAAGCATGCGCGTGATCATTTCAGGAGGAGGTACGGGGGGACACATTTTTCCGGCTGTTGCAATTGCCAAGACTATCCGTTCACAATTTCCGAATGCTGTAATTCTTTTCGTTGGGGCACTCGGTAAAATGGAAATGGAGAAAGTACCCGCCGCCGGATTCGAAATAGTCGGTCTGCCCATTGTTGGCATACAGCGACGCCTTACCTGGAAAAATTTGTTGGTTCCATTTAAGCTGCTTGCAAGCATGCTAAAGGCACGCCGCCTTGTTAAAGAATTCCGACCCGACATTGCCATTGGTGTTGGTGGTTATGCAAGCGGCCCGCTGCTGCGCGCAGCTGCAAGTGCAGGGGTGAAAACACTCATACAAGAGCAGAATTCGTATCCCGGAATTACCAATCGAATTTTATCCGGAAAAGTGAATACCATCTGTGTGGCATACGAAGGACTCGAAAAATATTTCCCCAAGGAAAAAATAGTGATGACGGGCAATCCTGTAAGACCGGAGGTAGTGCAACTCAGCGGGAAACGCGAGGCTGCTATCAAACACTTCGGGCTCGATGCGGGAAGAAAAACACTACTTGTAGTCGGAGGAAGCCTGGGCGCGCGTTCCATCAATGAGGCCGTCGATGTACATGCCGAACGCTGGGAGCAGGAAGGCTTTCAGGTTATCTGGCAAACCGGTAAAGGCTATGTTGAAGCGTCGAAAAAACGCGCTGCATCGCTTCGACATTTGAAGGCGCACGAATTTATTCGTGAAATGGATTTGGCCTATGCCGCGGCTGATGTGGTTATCTCACGTGCGGGTGCCATGAGCATTTCTGAATTGTGCCTGGTAGCAAAGCCTTCAATCTTTGTGCCTTCACCCAATGTATCGGAAGACCATCAGACCAAAAATGCCATGTCGCTGGTCAATAAAAATGCTGCGATGCTGGTACGCGATCAGGAAGCCACCGCACAATTGGGTGATGCAGCGAGCAGGTTGCTGCGCGACGAGGCGGAGTGCCTCAAGTTGTCGCAGGCCATGAGCGCGTTGGCGCACAACCGCGCCGCGGAGCGCATTGTAGAAGAAGTGAAAAAACTGGTTCAATAGGTCAATGACAAATTTCGAAGAAACAGAAGTCTATTATTTCCTAGGTATTGGAGGCATTGGCATGTCGGCCATCGCCCGCTATTTTCACGCTCAGGGCAAACTGGTAATGGGCTACGACCGCACTTCTACCCCCCTCACTACCGAACTGGAAATGGAGGGCATTCCCATTCACTTCGATGATTCTGTGCTCGAAATTCCGCCGGTAATTCGACATACTCCGCGAGAAAAAGTGCTCGTCATCTATACGCCCGCCATACCGAAAAACAGCATCGAACTGAACTGGCTGCATGAACATGGCTACACCATCATCAAGCGATCGCAGGCCCTCGGTGTCATAACCGCGCAAAGTAAAAGTATCGCAGTTGCCGGCACACACGGTAAAACCACCACCAGCGCCATGATTGCTCACCTACTGAAACACAGCGGCAAAGGGTGCAACGCATTCTTAGGTGGTATTGCAACCAACTACGCTACAAATTTGCTGCTCGATACACACGCAGAATGGACCGTTGTGGAAGCTGATGAATACGATCGGTCGTTCCTCACTTTGACGCCGCGCATTTCGGTTATCACGAGCACCGACGCCGATCACCTCGACATTTACGGCTCCCATGAATACATGAAAGAGTCGTTCAATTTGTTTGCTCAAAAACTCAACAGTGGCGGCTTGCTCATTCATCGCAAAGGATTGCCCATCGATACCTCAGCCCTCGAAGCAGGCGTTGTTCATGCTGATTACAGTGCAACGGAGGCCGCTGCTCACAACGCATCAAGCGTCGAAATCAGAAACGGCCACTACTATTTCGACTATACAAACGAAAACGAACGCTGGCCCTCGATAGAATTGGGTCTTCCGGGAATGCATAACGTGGAAAATGCTGTAGCGGCTATTGCGGTATGCCGTGCTGTTGGATTGACAGAAGAACAAATACGCACAGGCCTAAGTTCCTTTGCCGGTGTAAAACGCCGCTTCGAGTATCACCTCCGGCGCGACGACGTCGTTTTAATCGACGATTACGCTCATCATCCTGAAGAATTACGAGCGTGTATTTCTTCTGTACGTCAACTCTATCCGGAAAAACACATCACCGGGGTGTTTCAACCACACTTGTTCAGTCGCACCCGCGATTTTCTCGCAGATTTCGCCCGCAGCCTCGAACTTCTCGACGACATAATTCTGCTTCCTATCTACCCTGCCCGGGAACTCCCCATCGCGGGAATTGATTCACAATTGTTGTTGGATAACATTTCTAAACCCACTAAAAAACTAGTGGAGAAGCATGATTTATTAGCGGAGCTGACCGGAAGTCCGCGCCAGGTAATTGTAATGCTGGGCGCAGGCGACATTGATGCTCTCGTGAGCCCTGTTGCTACGGCCTTTTCGGTTTAATAGCCGGAAGCATTTCCTTTCGGCACCTGCCAAACCAATGACGAAGGAAAAGGGAAATATTTTCATTCAAGACATTCAAAAGCGCAAACGCCGACGGGCAGTACTCGTGTATTCGCTGGCGCTTGTTGGTGCCATCGGACTGTTCATAGCATTGGGATTTGTGGGTAAAAAACAAAGCGACACCCGCTGCTGGAAACTCGAAGTACAAGTGGAACCAACCGACGGCCGCAAGTTCATAGACGAACAAATGGTTGCTGCACTCGCCGACAGTGCAACCGACGCCATTGTCGGTAAAACGATTAATGAAATTGACCTGGGCGCCATTCACAAAGCGGTGCAAGCCAATACAAGTGTGCGCGAAGCACATGTCTATACGACGGTCGATGGCCGCTGTGTCATTCAGGTAAAGCAGCGCACCCCCATCGCTCGCATCTTCAACCGCATGGGCGAAAGCTATTACCTCGATTCAGACGGACATACGATGGAGCTCTCCGGACTGACAACGGTGAAGCTGCCCGTATTTACAGGTGAAATTTCAGATGGCATGCGATCCGGCAGCGTAGTGGAAAATGTTCCCGATAGCCTTGCACTGAACTCGACGCTCGACGAGATCTATCACTTCACACAAATTGTTGCGCGCGACACCTTTTGGAGTGCGCAAATCGAACATGTCTTCATCAATCCGGCACTGGAATTCGAAATCATACCACGCGTGGGCGAGCAACGCGTGAATGTGGGATATATCTACAACATGGAAACCAAATTGAAGAAGCTGCGAGCCTTCTACGAGCATGCGGTAATTCACGATGATATTGACCGATTCAGCACCATCAAAGCCCAATATGACGGACAGGTGGTGTGTGTGAAGCGATAAAGAAATAGTGCACTGAAAAATTGAATAACAGAAAACGAACAACCCTATGAATTTAGAGATCGTAGTTGGCTTAGACATCGGAACCACCAAAATTGCTTGTCTGGTAGGCCGAAAAATGGAAAACAACAAAATAGAAATTCTCGGTATCGGGAAAAGTGAAAGCATTGGCGTCACGCGTGGAGTTGTTACCAACATCGACCGCACTGTTCAAAGCATTCGAGCTGCCGTTGAAGAGGCTGAGCGCGAAAGTGGCGTAGACATAAGACTGGTAAACGTAGGCATTGCCGGACAGCATATCAAAAGTCTGCAGCACCGCGGCATGCGTACCCGACGCAATCAGGAAGAGGAAATCATCAAAGAAGACATTGATGCACTCATCGATGATATGCACAAGCTTGTGATGCTTCCGGGTGAAGAAATTATACACGTGCTTCCACAAGAGTTTACAGTAGACAGCGAAACCGGAATCAAGGAACCAATCGGTATGTGCGGGGCGCGCCTCGAAGCGAACTTCCACATTATTACCGGGCAGATAACGGCCATCCGCAACATATACAAGTGCGTTACCAAGGCAGGCCTGAACGTTGAAGGCCTTACGCTCGAGCCCCTGGGAAGTGCGGCTGCAGTATTGAGCGAAGAAGAAAAAGAAGCCGGTGTGGTGCTGGTAGATATCGGTGGCGGAACTACAGACGTTGCTATTTTCCAGGATGGCATCATTCGTCATACAGCGGTAATTCCATTTGGTGGCAACATCATCACGGAAGACATCAAGCAGGGATGCACCATCATGCGCAATCATGCTGAATTACTCAAGGTGAAATTCGGAAGTGCACTCGCAACGGAAAATAAAGACAATGAAATCGTTTGTATTCCGGGCTTGAAAGGGCGTGATCCAAAAGAGATTTCACTTCGCAATCTATCCCAGATAATCCAGGCTCGCATGGAAGAAATCATCGAGCACGTATACTATGAAATCCGCAATAGTGGATTCGAAAAGCAATTGATAGGAGGCATTGTTCTCACCGGTGGTGGTTCGCAATTGAAACACATGAAGCAGCTCGTGGAATACATCACCGGCATGGACTGTCGTATCGGCTTCCCAAATGAGCACGTAGTGAAGGCAAAGAATGAAAACCTCCTTATACCTGCCATGAGCACCGGCGTAGGTCTGGTAATTCAAGGTCTGGAGAAGTTCAGTCCTTCAGTTGGTGCCACCAATACTGAATCAGCGACAGTGACCTCGAATACTGACGACAAAAAGAAGAAAACGTCAGTAAGCAACAAGGGTCAACAGAAAAAAGACTCTGCAAGTCTGCTTACTCGCATCAAAGAATTCTTCGATGCAGAAGAAGAATAAAAACTAAAAGACAATCGTACAAGCGATGCATTTCAATGGTTCATTGTGGTGCATCGCTTTTCTTTTTTAATTCAAAACACACTTACCATGTCAACGATTATTGATTTTGTACTCCATATCGACGAGCATCTGATGGCGATGGTAGCCAACTACGGAACGCTTGTATATGCCATCCTATTTTTAATCGTATTCGTAGAAACAGGGTTGATTGTCATGCCGCTCCTGCCGGGAGATTCCCTACTGTTTGCTGCAGGGGCCATCGCCGCCGCAAATGGCAATGAAGGGTTAAACATCTGGATACTCATGCCCTTGCTCATTCTAGCAGCCCTTTGCGGCGACAACGTCAACTATTTCGTCGGAAAATTTTTCAGCGAACAAATCAAAAAACGAGAACGCATTTTATTTTTCAAGCGCGAATACATCACACAAACGGAAGAGTTCTATGCCAAATATGGCAGACAAGCCATTATCATGGCTCGCTTTGTTCCCATTGTCCGCACAATTGCGCCCTTCGTTGCGGGTGCCGGCAATATGCCTTATCGCCGATACATTACCGTTTGCATACTTGGTGCACTGCTCTGGGTAATCGGTATCTCCATGCTCGGCTACACCTGCGGAGGATTTGAAATCGTGAAGAAAAATTTTGAGCTCGTCGTCTTCGGTATAATCGGTGTCTCCCTTTTACCGATTATCATTGGTGTTCTAAAAGCTCGTCTGAAGAAGTCGTAATACATGTCTGCTGACACCGCGCATATCCGTCGATTTGGCCTCATCGGTTATCCGCTGGTGCATTCATTTTCGAAAGATTATTTTCTGGAAAAGTTTTCCGAATGGGGAATGACCGATTGTGTATACGAGAATTTCTCCATCCGATCTATCGAGCAATTACCTGAGCTGCTGCAATCAAAGTCCAATCTATGCGGACTGAACGTAACTATTCCGCACAAGGAAACAGTTATACCCTATCTGAACGAACTTGACCCAATTGCAGCTGAAGTTGGCGCGGTAAACTGTATTCGCGTCAAAAACGGCAGAACGCGTGGCTTCAACACGGATGTATATGGATTCGAAATGAGTGTGAAGCCCTTCCTTGAAAATCATTACGAACGTGCATTGATACTCGGCACGGGCGGTGCTTCAAAAGCAGTGGCCTTTGTGTTGCGTGCATGGGGCATCCCCTTTCACCACGTTAGCCGCACACCATCGAACGAACATGAACTGAGTTACGATGTGCTGAAAGCGGAAGTAATGCATCACTTTCCGCTCATCATCAACACCACGCCCCTAGGCACTTATCCCGACATCGATGCTTGTCCCTACCTTCCGTACGAAGGGCTCACGAACAAGCACTTTTTATACGATTTGATTTACAACCCGGAGGAAACCACCTTTCTGCGACTTGGACGAATGGCAGGAGCTAAAACGATGAATGGATACGCCATGCTCATTAAGCAAGCCGAGAAAAGCTGGGATATCTGGAACGAGTCGCTAACAACTTAGATGGCCAACACGAAAGGAAAATCGTTCATGCAGCATGTGATGGTGCTCACCACGGGTACAGCGCTTTCACAGCTCATTCCTTTTCTTGTACTACCCATTCTCCAAAAATATTTCTACGGCCCGGAAGATTTCGCTAAGCTCGCATCATTCGTTTACTTCAGCGAAATGCTCGGAGTAATAAGCACCTTAAAACTTGAATACGCCATTGTTGGCAAACCATCTCTACGCGATTCACGCGAGGTAGCTATTACCGGTTTTCGAGTAGTGTTATTCAGTTCTATTATCGCCAGTGTATTAGCTGTATTATTCTTCTCATTCGATTGGATACACGGTCTTCACGAACTAGGCTGGTCCATCTTGCTGATGCCCATCGTTGTATTTGCTATGGGTTGTGTGCAACTAACCGCCTATTGGTTCAATGCACGAAAAGAATATGACTTGATTGCACGCGGCAAACTCATTCAAACAACATCCTGCGAAGGGGTCAAACTTGCTTCCGGTTTTGCGGGATTCAAT
>JBJTRD010000233.1:0-3622 GCA_046075945.1 Flavobacteriales bacterium | reverse complement strand
CCTGCAATAAATTCTCAACGAACACCTCCTGACACAAGGTGTCCAAACATCCATATTCGTTTCCTGCAGTCAAACAGACTCGATAGGGATCGGTCGACTCTATGTCAGGAAACGTCCATCTCGGATTAGCCTGTTGGCTTTCACCGGCATTATAAAAATTCCAATAGAATGAATCTGCACCCGCCGTTAAGTTCTGGAATTGTACCTCTCGACTTAGAATATCCAACGGCTGCGGGCTCCAGGTGAAATCTACTTCTGGGAAGTTTCGTATGATTATAGGTGTTGACAGCGTATCAGATGCTACACATCCAAACTCCGAAGTAATTGTCAACGACGGATAAAAAATTCCGGGGCCGGTATATACAACTGCTGTATCTCCGCAATAGGAAAGCTGCGTTCCATTGCCCAGCGACCACACACACGTGCTTAAATCCGTGTAATTGGTGTCGAGCAACGAATAGTAGAATCCAATGGTATCCGGATAACAACCGCCGCCTGCATCGGCATCCATGATGGGCTCCGGGGTATCATATACTTTCACCCACAGCGTATCGGAAATATACGTCAGCGGGCATTGCTCGTCGAATGCGCGAATTACAAATAAACGATCGTAAAGAAAACACTGCGTAGTGGTATCCACCGATGCTATTAATGTCGGGGTTAAATCAACTTCATTGTTCAACTCATACCACTCCACATTCAAATTACCGGTACCGCCGGCCGCCAGCGCTGTGAGATCTTCGCATTCGTACTGACAAGTAGTTAGCGTGTCGATTCCATTCTGCACGAATAGGGTCACATTCGATGAAATGGTACCAATCGCAGATATCGTATCCGACGAACAGCCCAACGCATCAAGTGAGTAGAAATAAACCGTCGTATCCTGCGAAAGGATAATGGTCAACACCTGATTAGCTGACTCATTGGTAACTCCAATTGGGCAGCCTGAAGCATCGGGACATCCGCTCCAATACGTAGTAAAATTACCCGCTCCACCATTCACGTCCGCATCAAACGTGATGGGATAGTTTGGACAGCCGAGTATAGCCGGCGGGTTGGCGTCAATATAAATTTCCGGTGAATCCGGGTTTATGGTAAATGTTGTATCGGTAGAGCAAACCTGTCCCGTGCTCAATAATATGTTCACCGTAAGATCATAGGTTCCAATACCCAGATCAGTAAACACAAAGGGCGCATTTTCAGCTATCGCAATCACCTGTCCGTTTTCACTCAACACATACTGGGTGGCATCCGGATTATTCCCTTCCACCACACCGTCCAAATCTGCGTAACAGAATGGATATTGCTGATCGGTGTCGGCAGTCACATATTCAACCTCGCGCACATTGATTGTAAAATCAACTGAAGTTTCGCAGCCTTCGCTATCGATGATCAGCAAGGTGTGATCTTCAGGATCATCGTAACAAATGGGAGCGGTAGGGCTATTGCCGTCAATACTCGCCGTATAGTCATCATTGAAGGCGCCATTAACATCAAATGAAATGTCCTGTGAAATCTCATTAATACAGGCGCCATTACACATATCCGGCGGATACAAAAAATTGACAATCTCAAGAGGTTCATTTACTTGAATGGCAATTGTGCCAACAGATGAACAGGCCACCGTTCCAAAATCTTCTGTGGCTGTTACTTCAAAAATTTCATCACCGCTCGGATCTACATCGATGGTAGCGGTATTGCCGGCACCCAATATAGATGGGGATGGTGACCACTCAAAGCTGTAAACACCGGCGCCTGTGGCAGCAGCTGTAAGACTTGCTGTGCTGTTGGGTGCATCAAAACAAAGGATGTTGTCACTCGCGCTTACGGTAATAGTAGGGTTGGGATTAATGGTGACGAGCACCTGATCTGAGTTTGTACAAAACCCATCGTTGACCGTGAGCGTATACGTGTAGGGGCTGCCCAGCGAATTAGTAATGGTGGCTGTTGGCTGTGCCGTCAATGCCTGACCCGGTGCAATGCCCGCCGAAGGTGTCCACGAATAACTTACGCCTGCTGTTCCGGCCGTACCCATTTGAAATGCAACACCGGCACACTGGAATATATCTGAACCCGCATCGGCAACCGGCAGGGGTAATTCAATAGCCTCAAACTCATCCAAGGTAGTATTCACACAACCATGAACATCCGTTACACTTACGATCGAATAAATGCCCGGCATATCAATCGAAATCGTGTTGCCGGCAATGGTCGGTGGGTTGGCTGGGTCGGGGCCCTGTAAATCGATCACAAACGGACCGTCGCCCGTCGTACTGAATGATGCAGTAATGCCTGTTTCATTCGGACAATAGCTTTCACTTGTGCCCAACCATGAGGCAGATACACCGGGATACACACTCAACGTGGCATTCAAATTCACATTCGCCACGCAACTATTTCCATCTGTTACCTGAAGAATCTGGTACGCGCCTGATATTCCTGTGCAGTACTGATCATTCGTGAGAAGATTCGTCACTGTTTCATTCGCAGCGACATTAGGAACATTCACCACCGCAGTAAATGGCTCTTGTCCGGTAAAGGTCAAATCAAAACAGTGTTCATCACCTCCGCAAATAGTAGCGTTGGCGCTTAAAACAGCTGTAGGCAGGGGGTGAATCACTACGTCTACCGACCCTGCAGTCGTTCCCAGGCAAGCCTGTGCACTGTTGGTGAGCGCGCTTATAGTGTAGGTTCCACTCTGCGGTGCATTGAACGAGTATGGGTTCGTTGTTGGAACGACAATGGAAGGTTGTGCCACACCATTAATGCTGTAAACAAAGGTCCACGGTGCGTTTCCTGTAAACGCCACTTCGAGTGGCACTTGTTGTCCTGCGCACGCATCAACGCCCGAAGGGGCGCTTATAGTTGCTGTGCCTGATGCATACCAGACAACAGATTGCGTGTTCGACGAAAGCTGAATGTTCGGGTTGGTTTCATCCACGCACCCCGAACCATCGTTGTTGCCAACAACGCAGGTAATAAAATAAGTTGTTCCTCCCACTATTACACCCGCCGCCGACGCCGCACCAAAGGCCAGTGGTGAGTTGGCATCGCCAAAGACAGCGTCTCCACACGAACGGGCGATTTCAGAACCAAATACATTGGCAGCATTGGCATGTAACACATACATAAAGGCATCGTTTGCATCGAGCGTATAGGCTGTGGCTTGCGTTGCCGTTGCCTGTGATGGGCCGCTCGCCGGTGAACAAATGCTCAGTGCTGTCGACGCCATCACCCCACCATCCGACAGTATCGGGCAGTCATATCCGGCATCGGTCATCGTTACCGTATTGCAGCTGTACACATCGTTGAAGGTCCACGAGCCGCCTGTGCCACCCGATGGTAGAAGACTCGTTGTATAAACTGCTCCCGCGAAAGAACCGCCGGAACCACCCGGTGCCTCGGCATAAGGCTGAGCACCACCTGAAACGGTGTATTCAATCGTGTAGTTTTCACCAACATTATCACACACAAGGTCCGACTGCACAACGTCTATTTCGGTTCGAATATTCACCGCAATGGTTTGGTCAACCTGGGTGAAACAGCTGGGCGACGAGGTGAAATAAACTCGGTCGAGCTCTAAACTAAAATTGGCTGTGCCGGGGATTGTTTGCGTATACGA
>JBJTRD010000232.1:0-3851 GCA_046075945.1 Flavobacteriales bacterium | reverse complement strand
GGGACCAAGTGTTTGCAAGGATTGAATGGCTAACTTGAGATTTCGGACAACCTGTTGACCCTCTATTTTGGTTGATATGGACAACAGCATGATTGCTCTCGGCCAATGCCGCTACCCACAAGTCGACTGATTTGTGGAGCACAGGCAGATGGCGGAAGTTTCGGGAGGTAAAAGACCCGGATGCCCCTCATGGGGATGGTAGAGCGAAGGGTTTATGGAGTCTCAGGCACCGGTTTCTAATCCAGTAAATGCGGAAGCCCGTGTGGATTCTTTATTTGACCCCGGCTCATGTTTCTTTGTAGCATGAATCAATCGTCGCAATTGCCCGTCATGGAAACCTTCTACACGGTACAAGGTGAAGGGGCTTTTGCCGGAGCATCTGCCTTTTTCATCCGTCTCGCCGGATGTGATGTGGGCTGTGTGTGGTGCGACGTGAAGGAAAGCTGGGATGCCGATAAACATCCTTTGATGGAGGTCTCGTCGTTGGTGCAGTTAGTCGTTGATTCGGGTGCTGCGCTCTGTGTCATCACCGGTGGTGAACCGACCTTGCACAATCTCGAATTGCTTACTACCGGATTAAAGGCGAAAGGTATTCGCACACATCTGGAAACATCGGGTACACAGCCGCTAACGGGCGAGTGGGACTGGATTACATTTTCCCCCAAAAAATTCAAGGCTCCGCTCAATGAGTATTACTCCCGGTCACACGAATTGAAGGTCATCATCAATCACGTCAGCGATATCAACTGGGCACAAGAGCATGCCGATAAGATGCCTGCACAAACCTCGTTTTACATGCAACCTGAATGGGACAAGCGCGAGACTATGCAAACACACATTCTCGATTACATTCGTCGTAATACGCAATGGCGCATTTCTGTGCAAACGCACAAGTACCTTGGTGTAGATTGATTTATTTCTCTTCGTACAGCGCGATCTTTTTTACTCCGTTCGCATCAATGCTCCCACGAAACATACCTGATGTGGTGAATGGCATCGCAATGTTACCCGCGCAATCAATGGCAATGCAACCGCCCCGACCTTTGATGTCTTTTAGTTTTTTCATCACGACAGAATCGCAGGCCGTTTTTAAATCGACGCCTGAATATCGAATCATCGATGCGATATCGTGCGCAACATTGAGACGGATGAAGTCTTCGCCTTTGCCTGTGCAGCTCACAGCACAGGTGGCATTGTCGGCATAGGTGCCACTGCCAATGAGCGGTGAATCGCCAATGCGCCCATAGCGCTTGTTGGTAAGTCCTCCTGTAGACGTGCCTAAACCATTTGTTTCAAAGTCTTGCGTCCAGATTTGGGCTGAAAGTGAAACGCTCAGAAAAATGGAAAATACGAGCAATAAAAAACGCATCAGACGCTTTTGGATTTAGTGGGTTCAGCTAGTATACAAGCGTCGCGTGTGGTTCCTTTGGTTGTACAAAAAAAATTAATCTTCCGGTGATTTGCGGGGTTTTACCACAGAGAATATCCTTGAGATGTTGAATCCAAATTGTATATCACCTTCCTTCCAATCGCCGGTAGTTTCGGTGATGAATCCTTTTTCATTCATGGGTTTACTGTTGGTGAAATGCAGTTGGAAAACGTGCCCACCTGTTTCGATATCAAATCCGATCGAAAGAGAGTTTTTATAAGTAGGATCCAACTGATTGGCCGGAACGGCTACCCACTCTGCATTGAAGGAAGATCGTTTGGTCATTTTATATCGCCCACCTACCCCGATGGCGTAAATGTCATTATTCTCTGTTGAATCTGCCACCAGGTTTCTGTGCACCACGGTAGGTGCTAGTTGAATGGAAAGTGCGTCGTTGAATTTTCGAGCTAAAAGGAGCTGATGACAGTAATAAAGACGAGAAGAGAAATAATTGGTTCGGTCAGGATTGGCAAATGGAGTGGTACGTAGCACCATTGAAGAGAACCAGGAAATTGATAGGGGTACATTTTTCAAACCGGAAGATTGGCGAATCAATTTGTATTTAACAAAGCTGTCAATTTCCTTGTTTACGTTCGAGCGTCCAACGCCTACCATTAGACGATCGTTCACACCATACTCCAATCCAAGGCGCATGTAAGCCTGATCGAGCCCCCATAAATCGCCTGCGCCCGAATTGATTGTGCCGAATCGGTGCGAAACTCTAAAATCTAAGTGTCCTGCAGCAATACCTTCATTCGACTGCATGTTGATAACGCGCGTCGATTTGAATGTAGCGATGGTGAAGTCACGCGTTGGTTCATCTTCACCGAGAAGCGAAAGAAGATCTGTGTTGTCTTCTTGGGCACGGATGGCTTGAAATAAAAACAGAGCTGATACAATCAGCCCTGTTTTTAGAATGTGGATGCTATTCAATCGCATTATTTTTTCAATTCTGTGAGTGATGACTTACACGTAATTTCAATTACGTTCGAAATATTATCTGCTTTATCACCGGGTATGTTGATACCGAAATCACTTGCCTTGATACTGAATTTTGCGTCGGTGTCAATTTTACCACCTCCAACTACAAAGGTTGCTTCTGTGCTCACGGGTTTCGTTACACCATGCATGGTTAAATCACCTACAACTTTTGCTTTGTACGTGCCGGCGATAGTAACATTTACAGACGACGGGTTTTCTAATTTGCCTTTGAAATTGGCTTTTGGGAATTTATCACTCTCAATATACGTCTCATTGAAATGCTCTCCCATGAAGGCGTTTTCGAATACGAATCCTTTTACAATAGTTGCAATTTCAATCGCACCGGATGCAGCGTCATATACAATCGAAGCCTTGTTATTCGTCGCTTCGATTTTTTCGAGTTTAGCGTTCGAGAAAAAACGAATGGTTCCGTCCTTGGTGAAAAACTTTTGAGCCTGGATGTTGAGTGATGTGGCCACCAGGACGCCGAAGAAGAAAATCTTTTTCATGCTTTTTATTTGGTTTGATTTACAACAACGCCTTGATTGAGTAGTACCTCACTGCCAAGGAGGTCATTCGCCATAAAGCCGTTGCAGATACCCTTAACGTCAATCATCGTGCCTTTAGTTTCCGACGGTGCGGTAGCACCATTCATGAGCGTTATGCTCACCGTACTCATTTCATCACCGGCCTCCAAAACCACTTGTATATTGCCGGAGGAGTCAGCTTCCGCTTTGATGAGCTCACCGGAAATCTGAATCACTTTGTCGCGATACTTTTCTGTGGTAGCGTTTTCGTTGGTAGCGAACTCATTTAGAAGTTCACCTGCTGTTAAAGTTACAAAAGGCTTTTCATCTTCTGCTGTGCGGTGGGGCTTGTTCCAGAGGTATGCCGCTACACCAGCACCAATAAGTACTGCGATTAGTAAAAAGAGTAGTGCTTTTTTCATGTTATTGAGGATATCCGTTTTGTTGCCAAAGCGTAAATGCTTGTATGTCGCAAACTTGCAGGGAGCCGGATGGTGGCATGGCAGCTCCAAGTGAGCAGGAATTTCGCTCTACAACCCTGCATACAATTTCTTCCTTCAGCGTATTGATATCCGTAAAAGTACTAAAGTTCGGACTTTCCCCCGGGCCATGACAACTTACACAGTTGTTGTTGAAAATGGGTGCTAACCGATTGGTGTAGGTGTATGTGGTATCAGCACAAATAGTCTCGTTGTACAAGTAAGCTTCATTATCATAGTAACACGAATGCAGGCTTAGCAAACAAGTTATGAGGAGGGAAGTGGCAATACTAATTTTCATAGCGCTGTTAATTGTTGGGGGCCCCCGCATCTATCCATTGCTGGATGCGATTCTTGTTGCATGAGCTTATACCATTCGAATTCGGGGGCATAATACCTCCTATACCGTTCAATCGGTCCATAAGGCCTAACGAG
>JBJTRD010000231.1:0-13787 GCA_046075945.1 Flavobacteriales bacterium | reverse complement strand
TCTTGCTTGTGCTGGGGCAGTTTACCGTAATCTCGTTTATGACGCCATACTACATCAATAATGTAGGATTGCATCAAAGCGATATCAAGTGGATTTATTTGGTGGGAGGCGCTGCAACAGTTGTAAGCGGATTTTTTATAGGAAGGTTGGTCGATACGATGGGCCGCTTCAGGGTTTTCACCATCGCAGCTTCGCTCAGTATTATTCCGGTGCTGGTCATAACGCATTTGCCGGTCGTTCCGTTGTATGTGGTGTTGTTGATTGCCGCTTTCTTTTTTGTACTCATATCGGGCAGAATGATACCCGCGAATACGATTGCGACTACTGTTGTAAGTCCGCAGCAGCGCGCAGGGTTTATGAGTTTGAATTCTGCAATGATGTCGCTGGCCAGCGGTTCATCCGGAATCATTTCCGGTGCCATTATCACACAACAAAATGAACACTCACCCTTATTGAATTTCGAATGGGTAGGTTATTTGGCGGCAGCCAGCACTATTCTTTCGCTTGTCATTGTGAGGGTGTTGAAGCGAATCGCAATTGAGAAGGAGAAAACTACAAAAATTGGCGAGTGACCAATGACCAATGGCGAATGATGATTGACCCGTCATTCGCCACTCGTCACTTAATTTTCATTCCCTCCAACACTAGCGGTGTGGCAAGATTGCGGAGTGCTTCGAGTGACCATTCGGTTTTTCGGTATTGTGCGAAGGTGATTCCGATGATGATGAAAATGCTTGAAACGAGCACAATTCCTTCGCGGTAATCGCCCAGCAACATGTAGAGCGTATCGCATGCAATGAGCAGTAAAAACATCGGTTCGCGAATAACCTCCAGGGCAATACGCCAGATGTTTTTAGGGCCGGCACCTACCAGTTCATTAGAGCCATATTGTTGAATGCGTTGCTTCGCTTCGGGGGTTGTCAGATCGCGCATCATATGGTGTAAAGTTAGTGGGAGGGCATACACCTAGTTCTTATTTTTGCCACCGACTAATGAGAATCATTGCGACCATACCGCACCCACAAATCAAGATTTCGGTTTTTCTATACAATGAAAAGTATATTATCGAACTTGAGGCCGGGCAATACAAGCAAACATTCAAGATAAGTGCTGACAGTGTTGAAGGATTGGATGAGGTGAAGGCACTTCTTACGGAAGAGTTGATTGCGAACTGCCTGAGTCGATTTTCAGGTATGCACGCCGATTTCAAAAGGTCTTTTGATCAATTAAAATAGACTATGATAGCAAAAATTTCAATGGAACTCAGCGCTGTGTTGGCGGTATGTGTAATTTTTCTGTGGGTGAAAATGGCCGGGCTTCAGTCGGGCAGTGCTGCGGTATCGGACGAAGTGCCTGCGGCCCCTGCCTTCAGTGGAGACGGTGGTCCAAGGCCCACAGTAGTCGCATTTATCAATGGCGATAGCCTCAATGCGAACTATGATTTTATTGTGGAGAAATCGAAGGATCTGGATCAGAAGATGTCATCGGCAGAAGAGCGGGTGAAGAAGGAGTATGGTCCGCGCCAGGCTCAGTACGAGCAGAACATGCGATACGCTCAGGAGCATCCGGACATGTCGGAGGCAGAGGCCATCGCATTGCAAAAGGACATGGAGCGCCTGCAAATGGAAATGGATGAAATACAACAACGTGAGGTGGGCAGTTTGCAGAAGAAAGAAGCCCAATTGCAGGATGATTTGATAAAGCGTGTAAACGAATACCTCGCGAAATACACAAAAGAGCGCGGTATTGATTACGTAATCAATAAGCAAAGTGAGTTTCAGGTGTTGTTGTATGGAAATGCGGACTATGATATCACAGCAGAAGTTATAGCCGGTTTGAATGCCGAATACGCTGCAGAAAAAGGAGCCAAATGAGTTTAGCTGCCAGAAAAATAAAGGAGAATATTTCAGAGTACATCATCTTCCTTTGGCAGATGGAGGACTTGCTTCGCGCTGTGAAGTTCGATACAGAGTCGTTGGATGAATTCATCACATCGTATACTCCTGATTCGGCAGCATTCGAATCGGAGAGGAAGTGGTTTGCAGCGCTTGCAAGCAGTATGCGTAAGGATGGGGTTGAGCAGCGTGGCCACGTCAGTGAAATCCATGAGCTTATTTTCGAATTGAATTACCTGCACAATACGCTGATGAATATTGTGCGCGATGCATCGTACATAGAAACGTATCATCAGGCGCAGCCCAACATCAAGGAGTATCTTTCACGAACGGACGGAAAATCGACTAACGATGTGGAGGTCTGTCTTACTGCGTTGTATGGATTGATGGTGCTGCGTTTGAAGAAGGAGCCCATTTCAAATGAAACCGAGCAGGCAATGCGAACCTTTTCGAATTTACTGGGAAAGCTGTCGCATCATTACCGTTTGATGAAACAGGGGGAGTTCAACTTTTCTCTGAATTGACTTACCCTTCGTTTTGTTGTGCACCGATGTAGTTTCTCCAGCGCTCCAGCACTTGGTGCATATCGTCGGGTAGTTCTTTTTCGAAATACATCCACTCTCCTGTTTTAGGGTGATGAAAACCCAAAGAGCGAGCATGTAATGCCTGGCGTGGCAATATATCCAGGCAATTTTGTACAAACTGTTTGTACTTGGCGAACGTGGTTCCTTTGAGTATCTGATCGCCTCCATATTCGAAATCGCCGAAGAGTGTATGGCCGATGTGCTTCATGTGCACTCGTATCTGATGCGTGCGTCCGGTTTCAAGTTTACATTCTACCAATGTCACGTAGCCCAATCGTTCGAGAACCTTGTAGTGGGTTACAGCATGTTTGCCATAATCGCCTTCCGGAAAAACAGTAAACACCTTTCGGTCTTTCAAGCTTCGTCCGGTATTTCCGATAACGGTACCGTCTTCTTTCACATCGCCCCAAACCAGTGCGACATAGCGACGTTCAATTGTTCGATCAAAAAATTGCTTGCTCAGATTGACCAGTGCGTGATCGGTTTTCGCTATGACCATAACACCGGTTGTGTTTTTATCAAGACGATGCACGAGTCCGGGGTGCGCATCTGAACGGACGGGAAGGTTTTGAAAATGATAAATGAGAGCGTTCACCAGTGTTCCTGTGTAGTTGCCATGCCCCGGATGTACGACTCGGTTTGCGGGTTTATTTATAATAACAAGTTCATCGTCTTCATGGATAATCTCGAGGGGTATGTTTTCCGGAATCAATTCCAGTTCCCTCACGGGATAGGGCATTTCGATGGTGATTACATCGAGCGGTTTTATCTTATAGCTGCTTTTTACGGCCGTCCCATTCACGTGCACGAAACCATTGTCGCATGATTCCTGAATGCGCGTGCGCGATGTTTTTTCCAAACGATCGAATAGAAACTTATCGATGCGCACCTGGCCTTGTCCCTTGTCGGCTACAAAGCGATGGTGCTCAAACAAATCATCGTCTTGTTCGTTTACGTTCAACAATTCGTCTTGATTACTCATAGCTTATCGCTTCACAAATCGCGCGCTGCGAAGCTCATTGTTGAGTCCGCTGTATTCAATGATATACACACCATTTGGAAATGCAGAGGTGTCGATGTTGAGGATAGCCCGGTTACTTATCACACCCGATGTGATGCATTGTCCGGTGAGATTAACGATTTGATACCGGCATGTTTGAAACGTATCGGGTATACGAATATTCAGTTGGTCATCGACGGGATTTGGATACACTCCGTTCATAGGTGGCGTGCTTGGTTCATGCACGTTCACCCAATCCGTAAGCGTACTTCGAAAGACAGGGCGAATCATAACACTACCGCTGATATTGGAGGGTGTCCATTCGTTGCTGCCTTGCAATTGATAAAGTAATTGGGTTCCGTTGGCATTGGTGTTTTTATCGAGTCCGAAGTTGAGCGAAACATCGCTTTGTTGCAACGTTCCAATATAGAAGTTGCCTGCGGGCACGAATACAGGGTTGATGAAGTCGTAGTAAACAAAGAGGTTGGGACCACTCTCGTAGTAATGCGGCAAAGAAAAATTGAAATTGTCGAACTCGCTTGTGAGCGTATTGCCCGGCTCTCCACTCACATCGTCCCATGCTTGTAGAATGAAGGACTGATCGGTAGCCAGGTATTGAATGGGTTCAAAATAAATGTAGGCACCCAGCAGTGTGTCATCCACCGGTGTGTTAAACCGCAACGCCACTTTACCCCCTGCATCTTGCAAACCATATGCGCGCTCTGCGGTGCCGTCGTCATACGCATAATAGTTGGTGAATTTCTGTTCAAAGCGCATGGTGTCATTTTGCGGATAAATGTCGGTAGGGTTGTACGCAACCGTTACAACAAACGAAGCGGAATCGGTATCGGCCGGCGCAGTGTAAACGTAGTTGTTCAGAGAGAGCGTGCGCTGAAATGCGCTATATCCGTTTGATTGTGTATTCGCATCGGGGTCACTGGTAAACTGGGTCACGCCATCATATGCAATGGTGCAGCGACTAGTGATATTGGAGGTAATGCCCAGGTTGCGTTGTGAATACACAATTTCGTCGCGCATGTAGAGTCCCTGATTTGTTTGATAGTGTGTCCATGGCATGGAGGTTAGTCCGAAGTTGAGCAGACTATTGTTGGGATATTGGAAGGCCACTTCATCATATACAAAATTTGCAGGGCTGATGTCATCGTTGAGAAGCACATAGTCGATGTGCCAATGGTCGAGTGCTCCATGCAGCGTGCAATAGTTTTTGAATCGGAAACGAAAGCCATCTTGCAAGTAGATGAAATCGCTGACATTGACGAACACCGTATCGAAAAGGGTAGCATCGCCGCCACCTTGTATTGCCCAAACCCTTGACCACTGCCCTTCCTGAAGGGGGCTATAAAATTCAAGTATCAGGGAGTCGCCTTCAGCACCGAGAATACCATCCGCATCGGGCGCGTTGCCCAGGCCACCACCCTGCACATGAAATACGAGGTGCACGCTATCGTCGGGTGTGAGTCCGGATAGGTTGATGGGCATGGAGGTGAGCGAATCGGCAAGGCCCCAATCCAGAAACGCTTCCGTAATAGTCGGGAAGTAGAGCGTGTCGCTGTAGGGAGTTCCATCGGATGCGAGTCCGTCGAGGGTAGCCACCCCGATGGTCATAGGGTTCAATGGAAATGTTGAGTTGATGAACGCGGCATTGTCTGACCATTGCTGCCATTCTACCGGAATGTTGGGATTGGATGTAGGAAGGGTATAGCGTGAAAAATCATCGAAGAAGGGGATGGGTAGTGAACCCCCTCCACGCTGGGCTCTGGGAGCGAAGCGCATCTCCGCCTCATGCTGCTGACGGGCGATGGGATTGTATCGCAGAGGTGATTCTAGTTCTTGAGCCACACCTTCAGTGAAGGCAACCAGAAGGGAGGCCACAAGGGTGGCATAAAGAATATGATTTCGCATGTTCACTTCAATCTTGTGTGCTGTCGGCGGGGCACGGTGTATTATATAACCACAAATCTACGATACGACCGGCGGCCGCACCTCTCGTGGGGTCATGTTCCGGATCCTGCCTGCAAACGAAGTAGGTAGCTGAATCTTGTGCTGTGGGAAAATTAATATCCGGCTCGAAGCGACAGTTGCATTCGAGGCGCAACGTATCGAGAATCGTTTTAGCCTGTGAGCATGTCATTCCGGTGAAGTCGGGCACCACGATTTTTTCTTTTACAGCCCGGCCTATAACCAGCACGACCCTGGAGCCTCGGGCAATTTCATCGGTTGGCTTTAGTGATTTTCCGCGCTGTGTGATCCGAATGATACTATTGTTTAAGGTGTTGTTGTCTTCGTAAAGCGTATCGAAATCAATGGACTTGTGGCGTAGCTTAATCATGGCCACTGTGGCATAATCGCCTTGTTTGATGCCGAGTTTTTCTTTGGGAGCACTTAACCTGTAAATCGTCAGGAATACCTGGCGTCCTTCTTTCACCTGGCTATTGAAGGTAGGGCTCTGGTCATAGATAGATCCCGGATTCGCTTTGCGATCGTAGATGCTATCGATAATCATATAATCGAGGTTGCGCTCTCGGAGTGCCTTGATGGCTTCTTCTGTTGACAGGCCTTTCAGATTGGGAACACTTACAAACTCTCCGTGGCCCGTGTACCAGCTCAGCCCAAACCAGGTGCCCAGTATAATTGTCACATAGATGATGGCAATACCGAGGACTGCTTTACGAAACGAAACACTTTGAATGAAATTAGCCATTGTGCTGATGAAGGAGAAAGAGAGCCAAACTTAAACCACTCAAGGGCTGCGCTGAGAGAAAAGCACAGGATGTTATTGACGAACGTAAGGTTAATAACCCCGATTTCTCAATCTGAAAAAATATCTTCCAACGCCATTTTCAGCAAGTAGACATCGAGCGGCTTCTCGAGCACTCGTTTAACGATCGCAAACTTCTCCGCTTTACTTATCACACTTCGATCGATGCTACTCGATAGCATGAAAACATGGAGTTGGTTGGTGATGGAAGAATCCATTTTCTCGAGTTCCTCCAGGCATTCAAAACCATCCATACCCGGCATCATGATGTCGAGCAATACAACGTGTTTGCCTGATGATACCAGCGAAGGTTGTTCGCGAAGGGCAGTCAGAAATTGTGTGGCGCTGGAATAGGTATTTAGATGCTCGGAAATTTTTGCCAGATGCAGCAATTTCACATTCACTGAAATGTCGATATCGTTATCATCGACCAAGTAAAAACGTATGTCGCTCAAATCCTTCATCTCAAATTCGGAACTTCAAATGTAACCTGTGTTCCTTGTCCGGGCTTGCTGATGACATTGATTTTTCCCCGCATTTTATCAACGACAGATTTTGTCAAATACATACCAATACCCGTATTCCACAGGCCATCGCTGTCAGCCTGAATGTCGTAAATCTGCTGCAGTTGTTCGATAGGAATGCCGGATCCTTGATCGGAAATACGCACTACGACTTTCTCATCGTTTTGAACAACTGAAATAATTATTTGATTGGTGTCTTTTGATGCATCGGCATATTTCACTGCGTTGTTGATCAGGTTCTGCAGTATGATGTGCAACCGTGTTTTGTCTGAAACGAACAAGCCATTTAAGTTGAGCTCTGTCGTTATGGAGTGTTTTGTTGCCTGATTGCGTTTGGCTCGCTCGATTACATCGTTTACCAGGTTTTCCAGGTTGATTTCTTCTTTGTTGACATCAACCGCAGCATTTTGATAGTATTGATTGATTTGCTCGCCAAACTGTTTGATTCGATTGGCTTCGTTGATGATGGTTTCCATGGCCAGGCGGGCATCGCTGTCGATATGCATTCCATCAAGCGACCGAGTGGCTTCTAGAATGGAATCGGCCGGCCTTCGCAGTTCTTGTCCGGCATTGAAAACAAATTGTTCCAATGCACTGTTGAAATGGTCTAGTTCTTTACTCTTGCTCAGTAATTCTTTTTCCCTACGGTATTTGTCGAGTGCGTTTTCGACACAGATTTCTAAGTCGTTTGCGTCCCAGGGCTTGGGTACATAGCGGTAAACTTGTCCTTTATTAATCGCATCTATTACGGCTTCCAAATCGGCATAACCGGTGAGTAGTATCCGCACGGGATGCGGGAAATCGGGCAGGATCGTTTCGAAGAATTCCACTCCGCTAACCTCCGGCATTTTCTGATCGGAGAAAATGATGTGTATCTCGTTTTTACCTAATATCTCGACGGCTTCGTGTGCGCTGGTCGTAGTAAATACATTGTATTTTCTGCGAAAGAGCGCCTGGAACGAAACTAAATTCTGCTCTTCATCATCCAGGTATAATATGTTGTATGACTTACTCATGGTCGTATTGCACTAGGCTGCAGTGCGTGCCTGACGGCTAAGGTTACGAGGCAAATGTAAGATAAACTCAGTGCCTTTGCCGGGCTCAGAAACGACCTCGATATGGCCTTTGTGCTCTTCAATAATCCCGCGCGCAATGGCAAGGCCAAGACCTGTTCCATCGCCGACTGCCTTGGTAGTATAGAACGGTACAAATATTTTTTCTAATTCATGTTGATCAATACCGCAGCCATCGTCTTTAATGGAAATGCGGATATTCTCACGATCAAAATCTGATTGAATCCATACGTTGCGTTGCCTAATGGTTCTGCCGGGAATGCGCGTTGCGTAAATGGCATTCGATACAAGGTTGGCAATTACCTGATTCAGTTTTCCGGGGAAGCACTCCACTTCAGGCAGGTCGTCGGCCAAATTTCGATGTACTGTGACCTGCCCCTTCGTCATACCATTCATGACAATAATAGTTGAGTTAATACATTCATTAATATTGGCCAGAATGAGCGCGTCTTTGTCGGTTCGTGCAAAAATGCGAAGGCCTTTTACAATTTCTGCGGTGCGCTTCGAGCCTTCGGTAATACCTTGTAGAAGCTGGCTTATTTCATTTCTCAGAAAATCAATATCCATTTCTTCACAGCGCATTTTCAATGTGCGCAAATCATCGGCCGAGGCATTTTCACCCAGTGAAAGATATGCTTCGAGTATTTCCAGTACTTCAGATACATCGCGCTTCAGCGGCGCAACATTCGACGTCATGAAGTTGATAGGATTATTGAGTTCATGGGCAATACCGGCGGTCATCTGGCCGAGGCCGGCGAACTTTTCGGAGTCGACCAGTTGCTTCTGAGTAATCCGCAAATCATCGTATTGCGATTGAATCTGATTTTTAGCTTCTTCCAATTGTGCGGTGCGCTGCAGCACTTTCGTTTCCAGCACTTCATTTTGCGATTCAATTGTTTTGATGTGGAGTGCATCCGCATCTTCTTTTTGTTTTCGCAGTATGTTGATTTTATCGGCCAGCGCAAAAGATAGCAGCACGCCTTCTATGGCCGAACCGAACGGCAATGAATACACAGTCCAGAAATTGTAGGGCAAGACACCGAAATCTTTCATGGCGAAGATGGTGCATGCTACGATGAAGACCGACCACGCCAATAGGAAGTAACCGGCAGAACGGTTGCCCTTTTTGCGAGCACTGATGGATGCAATGATGAGCAATATGGAAGATGCAGCGCAGAAATTGATGAGATTATAACTTTCTATTCCAAATCCAATGAAGCATAGCAGGATGGCAACACAGTAAAGTATTGCATATCCAAGCAGTATCTTGTCGATGATCGGAGTAAAAATCTTTAATCGAAGAAATGCACGGCTGAAGAAAATTGTGGTAATTCCACTGATGGCTCCCATCATGTGCACTCCGTAACGTCCGAGCCATTCGTTTCCCGGCCACAAGTAGGTATTACCGTAACCGAATAACACCAACTGCGTGAATGCAATGGAGAGCATATAAAGGGAGTAACCGGCATATCCTTTCTCTTTTGTTGCAAACGCCAAAAACAAATTGTAGAAAAACAAAACGGCAATGATACCGAGGTAGAGATACATGATAGAATCTTCCTTGCCGGCCATTTGAAGGATACGGTTGCTGTCGCCGAGGTATACCGGTACAATCAATTGTTTGCTCGATTGCATTCGAATCAGGTATTCACCTGGACCTGCTGCATCCATTTTCAGCGCATAACCCGACGGCGTTGTAAAGTCATTTGAACTTTTAACGGTGCTTCCCGATGTTGCTACTAGTTTTAGTCCATCATCGATTCTATAGAGTTCGATATGCTCAATGGAGCTGTTTCCTATGTAACATAAATTGCTTTGGCCGGAGTTCAATCCATTGAAGGAGAATTTTACATATTTCCAGTCATTGCTCAATCCAAGGTTAGGAGCACCTGTTGTAACTTCTTTGAAGTCGGTGCTTTTCGCTATTTCCTCCATGCTCAGTTTTGGATCGCCGATATATACATGGCATTTCTCCAATAGCAATGCCTTGTCCTGATCATTGCCAAAGGCCAGAAAACCTGCGAGCAGGAGTGTCGCAAGCATAGAAAAACGGATGGTACGAAGTGTCATTCAGTTTAAGTTGAATGAACTTTATACGCCTAAATGGGAAAAGGTTTCAGTGAACGAGTATTTCCTGCCCTTTTTTGAGACGCAGGTTGTAATGAACTTCAATATTACCGCGCGGTGAATCCTCAATCAGAGTGGTGACCGGGTCTTTCATCAATTGAAAAACACGTTCGCGGTTGAATTCATCGGCATATTCCATCGAATGGATATCCGGGTTTTTGAGCACAACCGAAATGAATTCGGGTGTTGGGTAGGGCAGTCGACCTTCATTTCCAATTTCGGTCACCTCTACAAGCCCGTTGGTTTTAATCATTTTTTCGGTATAGGGTGCTGCGAAGCAATAAAAATTGTTGATTCCTACATCGGCCATTACCGGTATGGCAGCAATGCAAAGCAAGGGTGTAAGTCCCTTTCCAAATACTTTTTTGGCGCTCCACAACCCGCAAGCCTCGGCCGTGCCATCGGGCAGAGTAGAGCCGATTACATCTAATATGGTTGGATCTTGTTCTTTGATGGATTCGATGATGGGAAGTGAATACGAGTATGAATTGAAGCGATGCACACGAAGACCGGCCACAACTTCTTCCTCTTCGTCTATGGCAATCAGCACATACACATTGGGGTCGTTCATCCAGGATGGACGCGCAGAATTGAGGTTTTTAATACCTAATCCCGTGAGTACGGCCGCATGGCCATCGAAGAATTTTGTGCAATACTCCGGATGTTCGACGGCTTGAAATGCTTCAATCCTGTATGACCCCATTGTCTCAGACATGCTTGCTTGTTTGGCTTGTTCTGAGAACGGAGGTGGCCTGGTATTGTTCTATGATATCCATTCGGAAACGTCCCGATGGAATGGAGTCTCCCAAAAGTATCTGACGAATTATCTTGGCAGCAAATGCCCCACCCATCGCAACGTCGGTGGCCAGCTGCGGCCAGGTGCTGATGGTCTTTCCTATTTCCGCGAGCGATTGTTGCGCGCGCAGGCTGGCTTTTTCAGGTTCGATTATTTGAGTGAGCACTTGCATGCGTTGCTGTGGTGAGCTCCAGTCGATGGGTATCGATTCATCGATGAGTCCGTGAAAAATGGGGCGTTGTGGCTCCAGGTCGAAGCGTTCAACATCGAGCATCAACGAATCGCTCGTGTCCATTATGACCGGAATACCGCGCTCGCGACATGCCTTGCGCAGCATGATTTTCATTTCCAGATTATCGCATTCGTCCACCACTAAATCGAGCCCGTTCAGAAACTCATGCATGTTTTCCGCGGTAACGCCACTATCGTAGCACGTCACTTCGAGGAACGGATCTATTTCCGCAATTTCGCGCGCAACAATGGTTGTTTTCAGTTCACCCTGATGAATCATGCTACTGCGAATGCGGTTGAGATTGGAAAGGTCGAGTGTGTCGAAATCGGCCACGCGCAAACTTCCGCAAATGCGTTCCATGACGAGCGATATGGCCACCGACTGACCTACACTCAATCCTACCACACCGATGCGTGCGGCCGACAACCGGTCTTGCTCATCTTGGGTTATTTTGTGTTGGTTGCGCGTAGTTCGTACCCGAACAAATTTATCTTTTGACAGGCAGTGAACAAGGGTATTGCGCCAGGGGTAGAACACCCAGCTGCCGTTCTTTTCACTATCGGTGGTGTCGGAGTGCTTGGCTACGAGCGCATTCAACTCCGTTTCGGACCAGTTTTGGCCCGGATGTTCAGCACGAATCCATTCGATAAGTTGGTTGCGAAATACATCGACGACCTGAATGGATGTGCTTTGCTCACGAATGTTGTGCAACACAGCTCTTTCCAGCGGATTGTCGCCGTTTAGAATGAGTGCATGACGGGTAACCGTATGATGCGATGGGGCCATAATGATGCAGTGCTCGGGGAAAATTCCACCCGAATACTCCATCTCGAAAAGGTACGTCGAACGCTAAAGCCGTTGATTTCGTGTTTCAATGGTTGTTAACATGTGTTTGTTAAGAGCGTTTCAGAGTTCTGTAATCCCGGCGTAGATGGTCTTGAGTACATTTTCAGGTATTGGGAGCAAGCCCAACGAGCGGGCGGCTTGAACGGCCTGTGCATCGCTATCGAACGAGGCGTAGTCGCCGGCCTTTCGGAATTCCCAAGCGTTGAGCGTATGCTCCATGCGCGGCCGAATGGTTTTGGCAAAACAATCGGCGATGGCCTGCTCTTCTATGCCGGCCTCAATGCCTGTGTTTTTGAATATCTGTTCATTGAGTCGAGCGGCGATGGCCTTGTTTCGATCGGCCAAACTTCTCTCGTGGAGATACACCAGGTATTGCACCGGGAATTGAAGCAGTGAAGCATTCATTAAATACAATACGGCGTTCAAAGCGCTCTGCCGCTCAATACTGCTGAGCCACGTCGGACGCACCTGGTCAAATTCCGAACGGTCGTATATCAACCATTTGTCGATATGCAAGGAAGGCAGGCAGCCCTTTTCAGTTTGTTCATTAAACAGGAAGCAGATTTTTTCGAGGGTAATAAATTCATGGGCCCTGTATGCAGCGATGTTGCTCTTTTGTGTGCGCACCCGAAAACGTATACGGAACTGGTCTTGCAACGACTCCCAGCGAAAAATGGGGGCGGCTACCATTGCTTGCGCCAGGCACGCCCACCGAAGCATATGGTAGTGATCGCGCGGATGGAACATGTGTGTGAATGCATCTTTCTGCATCAGCGCAGGTACATTGAAATCGTCGGGTTTCAACCCAAGCAAATCATCGAGCTTGCTATCCATTTCGCGGTAGAAGCACGTGTTCAAATCGAACACGGCATAAAATTCATTGGGTCTTACCGGCATCGATTTGAAATGGGTAAGAACTTCATCAAGCTTTCGATTATTGAAATACGTGCCGGCATATTGCGGAGTATGTGCGAAGAGCAATTCTAGATTGCGTGAGAGCAGCTCCTCACGAAGTCCGATCAATTCATCGACTATGAGGTGTCCGTCGATGGCGCGCTGATTGAACTCGACTTCATTTTTCAACCGGAGCTGATGCAGTGTATCGTTGAAAATTGCCTTCCAGCTGGGGAAGTGAATTTTAGATTTGATTTTTTTGCGCGATACGGGCAATCCCGAAAGAATGTCTTCCGATAGGGTAGAATACGGCATCGTCTAGCTGTTTTAGTTGGTCAAGTGTAGGAGGAATACTATGAACTTGCATGCTTTGTTGAAATCTCGAAAATCAGTTGAAAAACTTCATATTATAGGCATATGCCACTATATGATTTTCTTTTCGAAAAAATCGAAATGAGCGGTTTCGCAGGAACGGCCATTTTCATGTTTGCGACCTAAATCAATAATCGCGAAACATGAATAAATATCCTAACATTAAGGCACTGCGCATTCAGAACAACTACAAGCAAGAATATGTAGCCGATGCGCTGGGTGTGAGCCAGCCCGAGTACAGCAAAATCGAAAACGGCGGCCGGCGTATCGACGCGTTCATCATTGGCGAGCTCTGTAAGTTGTACGACGTAAAGATGGATGAGCTCTTAAAGCGTGAACCACCGAGAATGGAACACGCACATGCTTCTGAGGGCTTTGCTATTGGTTATGGCATACCGGTTAATTCAGACATGTTTGCGAAACTGATGGATAATTACACCGTCCTGGTCGAGAATTATTTGAAGCAGCAGCAAACGACGGAGCGGATTATTAATCGGCTGTTCGACCAGCAGAGAGCTTGAATTGGGGACTGGGGACTGGGGACTGGGGACTGGACTGGGGACTGGGGACTGGGGACTGGGGACTGGGGACTGGGGACTAGGGACTGGGGACTGGGGACTGGGGACTGGGGACTGGGGACTCTAAATTAAAACGTCTAAAGTTCA
>JBJTRD010000230.1:0-2771 GCA_046075945.1 Flavobacteriales bacterium | reverse complement strand
GCGAATGGCGTCGACCACTTTCTGGTGATCTTCATACGCACCATGCGAAAAATTAAGACGAGCTACATCGAGCCCGTTCTGAATCATGCGTGTCAATACTTCTTTCGAGCTGCTGCTCGGGCCTATCGTGGCTACTGTCTTTGTCTTGTTCATGTGTTCATGTTACCTGTCTTCATCGAGCAGGTTGTCTTTAAATTTTAACTTCTCCACCTCCTGTTGCTGAAATGCCAGCACTACATCGGTTTGTCGCAACCCTGCGAACAATTTCTCCATGACGGACTCGGCGGGTTGTTCGATTTTCAGGATGTAATCGAACTGCGCCATGTCGGGCATGAAGGTGCCTTCGGGTGTTTGATTATCGATCAATGTGAACACGGTTTGATCAACCGGGTGCGTCCAGCGAAAGCGGGCATGATGGGTAGTGGAGCGTTTTCCTTCAGCTACTGCATCTTCGATGCGCACCAGGCGCCATCCCATGCTTTTGTTGAGCGACCAAGCCAGACGATAATCCTTTTCATGGCTGCTTACACCGATGATCTCAAAATCGTATTCGTCTTCTATTTCGAGGGTGTGAAAGGCCACTTATTGTGTCATTTACAAGCAGACTATCCTGTTGTTGCCGTAGGCGAAAGTCGGCATAAAAAGGCTTCACACCATAACCGGGGTGCGAAACTTATCGAAGCGTGTTGTTAATAGTGAATTTCTGCGCGGCCTTCTACACATTGGAGCTGTGCGGGTCTTCCCAGGTAAAATGCCCGATTGTCGCTGAGATGGCCTGCCGGGAAACCAAAAGCCACGGGTATCTGCAGCCTGTCGGCCATCGCTTGAATAATCTCCCTTGCATTGGCCCCCCAGGGATTATTGCCCGGAAAACCGAATTGCGAAGTATTGTCCTTCATCTGAGTGAAACCTCCACATACCATCGCCCTGACATTCGAAAACAGCCCTGCGCGGTAAATGCCCCACAGCATGCGGTCGAGGTGATAGAGCATCTCATCCACATCTTCGATAAATAGAATAACAGGCTCCTGTTGCTGCCAGGAATTGCTGCCCAGCAAACTATACAACACCGACAAGTTGCCTCCGAAGAGGTTGCCACTCACAGGGCTAAAATCAGATTCGCACAACTCGGTGGAAGCAAAAGAAGTCAAGTCGCCAAACAAGCACCTGCGAAGGTTTTCCAATGCTTCGGCCGTTGCATCGGGAAAAGAAATGGGCATCGTGGAATGAATAGTGGCCAGCCCGCTGCTATTGAGGTGAGCATGCAACACGGTAATGTCGCTGTAGCCTGCGATCCATTTGGGATTTTCGAGGAGTCGTGTAAAATCAAGCGCATCGATGGTATGCACGGTGCCATATCCACCTCGGGCGATGATGATGGCCTGTACATCATCGTCATCCATGAGCTGCTGCAGGCCATGGGTGCGACTTTGCGTATTGCCTGCCAGCTGAAAATCGACCGTGTGCACGTTGGGGGCAACTTTCACGCGCAGCCCCCACGAGGTAAACAAATCGATTGCCGGTTGCAATTGCTCGGCGGTGACCCAGCGGGCTGTGGCCGCAATGCCTATGCGGTCGCCTGATTTTAGAAATGGAGGAACTTTCATTCGCAACTCGAAACTATCTTGCGCTCCAAATCTGCGTGTTCAATTGCAACGCGCAGCATGAAGCGGGCCTTAGTTTTACACGCCCCTCTCAACAATCTTTATGAGCGAACCGAAACGATACCTTGTAACCTCGGCATTGCCTTATGCCAATGGACCGTTGCACATCGGCCACATAGGCGGTGCCTATTTGAATGCCGACATTTATGTGCGCTATCTGCGGGCAAAAGGGAAAGATGTGGCCTTTATCTGCGGCAGCGATGAGCACGGAGCTGCCATCACGCTGCGCGCAAAAAAGGAAGGAAAAACACCACGCGAAATTGTAGATTACTACCACGAGCTGATGAAGCAGGCGTTTGCCGATTTCGGAATCTCGTTCGATATCTACCATCGCACTTCTTCTGAAGAGCACAAGGAAATGTCGCAAGCAGTTTTCAAAAAGCTCGAAGCAAAAGGAAGTTTTGAAGTAGAAACTTCGCAGCAATATTTCGACGAGGAGGCCAAGCAGTTTCTGGCCGACCGCTACATCATGGGCACCTGCCCGCATTGTTCGAGCGATAAAGCATACGGCGACCAATGCGAAAAATGCGGCCGCTCACTGAGCCCGCTGGAACTGGTGAATCCGAAGTCGACCTTGAGCGGAAGCAAGCCTGTTTTGAAAGAAACTTCGCACTGGTACTTGCCCATGGCGCACCACGAATCGTGGATCCGCGATTACATTGGCAAAGGTGAGCTCGACGGTAAATCGCACCACGACCCCAAAGAATGGAAGGCGCACGTGGTGGGCCAATGCATGAGTTGGGTAGATGGCGGGTTGCAGAGTCGTGCTATGACGCGCGACCTCGACTGGGGTGTGCCGGTACCTGTTACAGGCGCTGACGGAAAGGTACTTTATGTGTGGCTCGACGCTCCTATTGGCTACATCACCAACACGAAAGTATGGGCCGAGCGCAACGGCAAAAACTGGGAAGACTACTGGAAGAGCGATGATTCACGGCTCATTCATTTCATTGGAAAAGACAACATTGTTTTTCACGCTATAATTTTTCCTATTCTTTTGAAAGATCACGGCGGATTCATTTTACCCGACAATGTGCCGGCTTATGAATTCTTGAATTTGGAGGGTGATAAATTTTCCACATCCAGAAATTGGGCGGTTTGGTTACA
>JBJTRD010000229.1:0-2072 GCA_046075945.1 Flavobacteriales bacterium | reverse complement strand
GAAATTGACAGCGACGAGATGAAGAAGTTCGCTCCCTTTCATCGCTCACTGCTAGAACAAGGTGTATATCTGGGACCAAGCGGATACGAGGTAGGTTTTGTTTCTGCTGCGCATTCTGCAGAAGATCTTGACCGCGCCATTGCGGCTATGCAAAAAGCCCTCGACCAGGTGTTTGCCTAATTCAAAACGGAAACCGAATCACTATCAATGCGTCGAGTAAAAAAGATTTTGCCGGAGTTCTTTTGCCCGATTTCATAATGAGTAAAAAGAACAGAGATAACAACATCGCCATCCAAACAGAAGGTGTTCTTTCATTCCAATAAATGTTTATAGCAAGTGCCAAAAGCACAAGTGATACAGCTATGAATCTTAATTTACCCTGACCCAACCTGCGTAGGCTGGCATCGGGCATATTTTCTACAAATAAATCTTCGGCCAGTGACAGAGCGAGTACCCAGCAGAATGCAGCAACAATGAAAGGCCATTGTGCTGAGAGTTCAACACCTGCTTGTTGCATGGGCCAAAGCATACACATCGATACCCAGCAAAAGGCAATCACCGCATTATTTACTAAAGGAATAGTGCGCAGCTCCCACGTTGAAGTTGACCAGACAAAAGGAATCCAGTGTGTCCTATAAAGTAAAACCGGCACTGCGCATATGGCAGGCCACAGCAGGGATTCATACCCCTGAAACGTAACACAGGCGCCTGTTAACGAAAGCAGAACAGCTCCGCGATATTTTCGATGTGCATCGTCGGTGAGAAATAAATAAGCAATCCAGGTTAGAAAAAAAATTTGTGCGACCAGTGTCCAGCGCACCCAGGTATGACAACGCGCGAACGACTCATCACTCCAACAACCTGCTGCGAATGCAACCCACAAACGCGAGCCTACGAGCCAGCGAAGCACATTCATTTTTTCAGAAACAAAATCCAGCACAACACACCGGTAGCCGAACCAAGAAACCCACCTTCCAATGCCCGTGAAATTTTACGTGTGCGCGCCGGAGGTTCATATCCGTCGGCATACAAATCATTGTATTTGTAATCGGGATGACTCATAGTCTTTTCCCGAATCTTTACCTTGGGAATGAGTTGTACCACCGTATAAATAATTGGTGGTGCAACAGTAGTAATGTAGCCGTCGCCGCCAACCAGCGCAGCACCTGCACAGAGAACATAACCAACAAAAAAAGTGGGCCAGGCATTGAAGTTTTGTCGTGCATCGTTTTCACCCGCCAGGTAGAAGCGCATCTCGTCGGCAGTGTAAATGTTACCCAACATTTCATCCTGCATATATAGAATCTTCTCCTGTTCACCCATTCTCGTCACACTGAAGACATCGTTCTTATGAATCTCGCGAAAAATCACTTTTCCATTTGGCTTTCGCAGAAGTGCAAGAAACACGGTACCTGAATCTTCAACGATTTTACAAGGCAAATCACGTCCATTCATGAGCAAAAGAGTATCCTGAGCTATTGCACTTGCGGAAGCAAACAAAACAGTACAAACAAGGAGAACAATTCGAAGCATGAGCAAATATACCGATGAAAGGTTGTAGCTTCTCACGCTGCCGGTATTGCCAATGCCGCCACCGACAGCTGCAGTCCATTTACCTTATTGAGTGCTGTTGCACAAGCCTCGATGGTTGCGCCTGTGGTTATTACATCATCAAGCAATAACACACGCTTTCCTTCGAGCTTCTCGGGCTCACGCAACCAGAAAACATCTTTGACATTCGACCAGCGCGAAATGCGTCCGCGTCTTGTTTGTGACTGTGTAAAATGAGTGCGCGTCAAGTTGTTCTGAGAAATTTCAATACCCCATGTTTCGCCCATGCCTTGCGCTATGCAATCGCATTGATTGTAACCACGTAAATGCAATTTCTTAGGATGTAATGGTACAGGCACAATAACATCGATAGACTTGAGACGATCCGATTCCATTAACTCATGAGCGAACAGCGCGCCCAACCGCTCGCCTACTTCACGGTCGTTGTGATACTTCAACCGATGCACCAGTCGATGTGTGATTCCGTTGCGCGGCATATGCAAGAAAGCGGTTGCCGCTTG
>JBJTRD010000228.1:0-7252 GCA_046075945.1 Flavobacteriales bacterium | reverse complement strand
TAACCTCGACAGGTGACGATTCAAGCTGACACACCAACGAAACTGCTACGACCGAATAGATACCCGGTTGATTGGCGACAAACGTGTTAGTAGTAGCGCCTGTGATGAATTCCCCGTTGCGCTTCCAGCTTATTTCGGTTGCTCCTGTTACGGTTGCCGTAAGCGTTACCGGCTCGCCGCAGCCAATTGCCGGGCTCGGCTGATCGATGACCACTGATAATCCGGCTTCACCGGTTGCTTGCACTCTGCCCGTAGTAGTATCGAAACCTGTCGATGCATTTACCAACGCCAGGCGCTGCGACCATGCTGTTGTAGCAACAGTCGACAATAAAAGGCAAATAATCAAGAGTGTTCTAATCATCGCCGCAAGATAAATTCTGTTGTAGTAATAACGAACATCCAATTTTCGTGAGAGCAATGCGATTGGGGACTGGGGACCGAAAAGTTATACTTTCTTTGATTGTTTTCACTCTCGGTATTCAGTACCCATTAAAGCCCAACAAAAAGGGCCACCTCGCGGCAGCCCCTTTGCATATTTCAAATTGCAGGTTTCGATTAGAACAACCAACCCAAACGGAGGGTTGACTGGAAGTTTGGACCCCAGCCAGAGCTCTTCGTTGGACTTGGTGTTAAGCCGAGGTTGTCACCAGGGCCGATGATAGTCTGGTACTCAATAGCAGTGTTCTCATCGTTCCAGGTAGCCTGGTAGAAATCAGGATCAGCTTGTGCAGTTGTTTCGCTGTATTTCCACGCGTCTTCGTTGCTGGCTGTAGTTTCACGATCCTTGTAAGAAGTGTTGTGGAAACCGAGGTTGATTTCAGCACCGAGGTAGAAATTGTCTACGAAATAGAAGTCAACACCCGCAAGAGCGTTCAAACCGAAAGTGCTTGATCCGTTCTTCACGGTCATGTCCCAAGTCTGCCAGTTTTCTGGCTTTGTTTGGTCATCAGCGTTGTTTGAGTTATGGAACTCACGAGTCATAGTAGAGCTCGACATCATGTACATCAACTCAGCACCAACGTAGGGCGACAAACGGTCGGTACCCGCGAAGTGCATTTCGTATCCGGGACGAATAGCGAAGTTGAATGTCTGCTGAGTTTGGTTCAACTCAGGAAGAATAACTACTGCACCATCTGACCCTTCTGTTTTTGATTGCTGAGCGTATACCTGACTGTCGTTGGTACCGCCAATGTTGAAGCCAATACGGATAGCGCTCGACTCACTGTTGAACATACGGAAACGAACACCATTCATGCCGATGGGTGAACCTCCGAATGGATTGAACTCCACTTCAAGGTTCTTTTCGCCACCTTGAAACTTCTGTGCTTGTGCACCTACCACAGTGGTGGCTACCAGTGCGATGAACAAAATTGCTTTTTTCATGTAATTGAATTTTGGATTTATAAAGACAAACATCCGATGAATTATTTCAGGCCTAAAACCAAAAACCGAAGTTTTTCAACAGTCGACCCGTGAATTTGTTAATAACCTCATTATCACTCTACTGTAACACTCTTAGCGAGGTTTCTGGGCTGGTCTACGTTGCATCCGCGCATCACAGCCACATGGTAAGAGAGCAGTTGAAGGGGAATAACGGATACAATTGGGACTAAGCTATCATCGGTTTTCGGAATTTCAATGGAGTGATCGGCCAGTTCACTCACCGTTTTGTCGCCAGCAGTTACGATGGCAATGATCTTTCCCTTCCGTGCTTTTACCTCCTGGATGTTACTGACTACTTTTTCGTAGGAGTGGCCATGGGTGGCAATTACAAACACGGGCATTTCCTCATCAATCAGAGCAATAGGTCCATGTTTCATTTCTGCAGCGGGATAACCTTCTGCATGGATGTATGAAATCTCCTTTAGTTTGAGTGCACCTTCGAGGGCAACCGGGAAGCTGTAGCCGCGGCCTAAGTAAAGTGCGTTGCGATGATCTTTATAGATTTCTGCAATCGATTCGACCAGCGCATTTGTTTTGAGCACTTCTTCTACTTTGTCGGGCATGGTGCTCAACTCGGCCATCAGGCGATGCAGGCGCTCTTTGGTAATGGTTCCACGCTTGTCGGCAACAGAAAGTGCAATTAAATAAAGCACAGCCACCTGAGCAGTAAAGGCTTTTGTAGAAGCTACGCCGATTTCGGGACCGGCGTGTGTATAGGCACCGGAGTGTGTTGCCCGCGAAATGGTCGATCCAACCACATTGCAAACACCGAAAATGAACGCGCCTTTGTCTTTCGCCAGTTCGATAGCAGCAAGGGTGTCTGCTGTCTCGCCCGATTGGGATATTGCAATAACAATATCGCCCGGTTGAATAATGGGGTCGCGATAGCGGAATTCAGAGGCGTATTCCACCTCGGTAGGTATACGCGCAAATTCTTCAAACAGATATTCTGCTACGAGCCCGGCATGCCATGAAGTGCCACAAGCGACAATGATGATACGGTTGGCGTTCATCCAAACTTCTTCATGTCGGTCTATGCCACTCATTTTGAGCATGCCATGATTCAGGTTCAGTCGGCCGCGAATGGAATCGTGAATGGAGCGCGGCTGCTCATGGATTTCTTTCAGCATAAAAGAATCGTAGCCGCCCTTTTCAATGGCCTCCAGTTTCAGTTCCAGCTCTTGTATGTAAGGGTCTTTCTGTTGGTTCTGAATAGTGACAATCTTAAGTCCTGAATGACGATCGATGAGGGCTACCTCTTCGTCTTCCAGGTACACCACATTTTTGGTGTATTCGATAAAAGGGGTCGCGTCTGAGGCAATAAAGTAATCGCCTTCACCACCAATACCGATTACCAGCGGGCTCGATTTTTTGGCGCAAACAAGCCGGTCGGGAAAGCGCTTGTCCATAACAACAATAGCGTATGCGCCCACCACTTCACACAATGCAACACGCACCGCTTCGAACAGGTCGCTGTCTGTTTTGTGCATAATGTCTTCAATGAAGTGCACCAGCACTTCTGTATCTGTATCGCTTTTGAAAATGTGTCCTTGTCCAAGCAACGCCTCTTTTAGGGTTGCGTAGTTTTCGATAATTCCGTTGTGTATGAGGGCCAGATTGCCGTCACCGGACAAGTGTGGGTGCGCATTGACATCGTTGGGAACACCGTGTGTAGCCCATCGTGTGTGACCGATACCAATGGAACCGTCGATGTCCTTGTCTTTAACCAGCGCCTCGAGATCGGCCACTTTGCCTTTGCACTTGTATTGATTGAATTGCAGATTTTCGATCATAGCAACACCCGAGCTGTCGTAGCCGCGGTATTCAAGTCGCTTTAATCCCTTGATTAGAATGGGGTATGCTTGCTGCCTTCCAATAAATCCTACAATTCCGCACATGGTTGATAAGGGTTAATGTCTTTGACAAAAGTATTAGAAAACCAGTCTAATAACTGTATGTGATGACCAGGCGTGTATTCAGCGTGTGGTCGTCGCTGAAACTGGGACCGTGAATTAAGGTGCGACGAATGCCGAGTGAATTGTACAACCCTGCAACACGCGGACCTGCGACCATAAGCAATTCGGTTGTTTCAATTTCTCCGGCGAGTATGCTCTGAATATGATTGGTCACATTGAAACGATAGTAGCCCGGCGATTTCCGAAAATTACCTCCTGCATTGCGCCCATAATCTGCGGTGAGAGCAAAGGCGCCTTCCGATTTTTCGTAAACAACATTGACGCTATCGAGCTGTGCGAATTTGGTATCGGCATCAAACGGAACTACCAATTCGGCTTTGTTGATGATGGGATGTTCCAATTCACGCATCCAAAGCACATCGTTCAAATCGATGCGTACACGAGTGCCTCCTGCTCCTTGCAGAAAAGCAAGGTCTGTGCGTGTGATAGGGTTTTCTGCTGTGAGGGATTGAAGCGCGCTTCCATAATGGTTGTGTTCAATGACCGAATAGCCCTCGCAGGAAGAAGAATACTTGAAAGTGTAGGACCCGATGTTGAGTCGATTTTCGCCCGGGTAGCGATAATATACCTGAATGCTTGAGTTGATGGTGGCGAAGCTAACCACACGTCCATCCATGGTGTTCGAGCTAATGACCAAACCATTGAAATAATCTGCAAACGAATCGAAATCGGTCAGCGCGCTGTCGCCGGACAGCAGGAACTGACCGAATGTTGGTTTAAGCTGAAGCGTAAGGTATTCGATGTTGCCGGTGGAAATCGCGGAGGCATATTCGGATCGGGTTACCTGGGTTTCGCGACCACTCAGGATAAGGTTATCCAGATTCCGCTGCGGTAGTTGATTGTTGTAGTAGGCCGAGTCGAGATAGATACGCTCCGTAAGTTGATGTACCTGGAAATACATGGGGGCATTATTTCCGTAGGCTTCCGGTTGGTAGGCCAATTTGAGTTCAACAGCAAATACCTCGAGGTTATCTGGCAGAGAGTCAATCGTTGCATCGGGTGAGAACTGCATGATTCCGCGGCATTTGACCAGGCCAAAATCCTCGTCTACATAATTGCCCACTAAAACATTGGCGAACAAATCGGTTCGTAACGAGTCGATTTGTTCGGTAGAGGTCACCAGTTGAAACGAGTCGGTGACTGCTGCGAATAGAAGGTCTTCAATAGGCTGAATACCATCACCCAATGTCTCATCGGGACGTTTGCAGCCGATAGCGAGCAACGAGCTGCAAACGAGAAAAAGCCCCAATTTCTTGAGGCTTTCCGATATTAACGTAGGATGGTAATTCTGATTAATCAACGAGCTCGGTCTTTCCCAACACTACAGAATCATAAAATTCGTCAGTTGCGCTCAATTGGTCTAATTCATTGAACGACTTCAACATAGGCAAATCGATGCTATTACAATAGGTTTCGAGTGAAGGCAGGGTGCCTTGTTCGGCCATGATTGCCCCATCGGAATGTTGCAGAGCCAACTTTGTGAGGTTTTCGTAGGTCGGATTTTTCAAATGTTCCATTTGATCCATACCGATTCCGTCAAACGCAATTTTTTGTGCGATTTTACCATCAAGCTTCCCATCGAAAGCGTCGGCGTAAACAGAGGTCACCACTTTCGCATCGGCGAAGTGAGGGTCGCGTTTGTAGAGTTGCTTTACATACAAGGGCATCAGCGATGTAAACCAGCCGTGGCAATGGATTACATCAGGCGACCAACCCAATTTCTTTACTGTTTCCAATACGCCCTTCGTAAAGAAAATCATGCGCATGTCGTTGTCGGGGAACAACTGCATGTTTTCGTCGTGAAAAAATGCTTTGCGATGAAAAAACTCCTGGTTGTCGATGAAGTATACCTGCAAACGTATCTGTGGGATACTCGCCACCTTAATAATGAGGGGGTGGTCGGTGTCATCGATAATCAAATTCATTCCGCTCAAACGGATCACTTCGTGTAATTGATGGCGTCGCTCGTTGATTTTACCATACCGGGGCATGAAGATCCGGGTTTCTTTTCCGCCCTCATGGACGGCTTGAGGAAGTGAGCGGCTTTGTTGAGCGGTGGGGGTTTCTGGTGTAAAGGGAACTATCTCTTGCGAGACGTATAGGATTTTCGTTTTCGTGCTCATTCTGTAGTTAATGGTTGCTTGAAGCGAGTGCAAAGATAGTAATAAAATTTCGACAGATTTTCCAAAGAATTACATTTGGCACCTCATATTTTTTTCTAAAACCTTGTCAATCGCTGTATTCGAACACATTAACGACGTCCAAGATTGGGTGATTTCTCAGCGAACGCGGGGTTTGACTATTGGATTTGTGCCAACGATGGGAGCATTGCATGCCGGACATCGTTCGTTGATTGACCTTGCGCTGGCTCACTGTGACTGTGTTGTAGCGTCGATTTTTGTCAATCCAACACAGTTCAATAATCCGGATGACTTACTAAAATACCCTCGCACACTATCGGCTGATCTAGAGTTATTGGAACTGGCCGGTTGCCACGCGGTGTTTTGTCCGGGGGTAGAAGAGATGTATACGAAGGATGAGCCGACGCGGCGGTGGGATTTTGGGACGCTAACCGGGACGCTGGAGGGGTATTACCGTCCGGGCCATTTCGACGGGGTGCTCACGATAGTGAAGAAGCTCTTTTTGGCAGTTACTCCCGACAAGGCATTTTTCGGAGAAAAGGATTTTCAGCAGCTCGCAAATATTCGCAGGATGACACAGCTGGAGGGGTTGCCAATTGAAATAGTCGCTGCGCCTACCGTGCGCGAAGCTTCGGGTTTGGCCATGAGTAGCCGGAATATGCGATTGAATGAGCAGGAAAGAGCTGCCGCGTTGTGTATTAGTCGAGTTCTTTTTGATGCGGCCGCAACAGGTCGCGGCGTTTCTCCACAGCAGCTTCAGAGTATGGCAGAGTCGGGCCTATTGAACGAGCCAAGCATTAAACTTGAGTATTGTGCCCTGGTGCGCGCCTCCGATTTTGAGCCAATAGAGGCATGGAGCGCGGAGGCCGTTGTGATGTTGGTCGCGGCGTATGTGGGTGATGTGAGGTTGATCGACAATGTAATTATTGACTGACAGGCGTACATTGGGGAATCCATACTATATTTGACGCCTCGCAAGGAAAAAAACAATACCCATGGGAAAATTCGGTGTAACAGAGATCGTCCTCATACTAGCTGTAGTTCTGCTGATTTTTGGTGGAAGAAAGATTCCTGAATTGATGCGTGGCCTCGGTCGCGGTGTCAAGGAGTTTAAGGACGCCAGCAAGGGTGAGGGATCAGAAACCCCCGAGAAACCGGAGAATCAGTAGTTATTCGGTTTTTATTTATTCGGCTATTGCGGGTCTATTCGCATGGTCGTGTTGATAACCTCAGTTGAAGATTGTCGAATTTTCGGGATATTCCTGCAATTTGTGGCCTTTATCTATGTTTTGAGTTCGGTCGTTGAGTAAAGGGTTCAACGAGCGGGTTCAAGAACTAAAAAACCGGCAAATCATGAAAAAGCTTTTTGTTTTAGTTGTGTTCATAGGTGCATTGCTTGCAGGCACAGCACTTCTCGCCAGTGACACCATTCCACCGTTGGGTGTCCGCCCGGATGATCCGGAGTTGATGGCAATCGATAATATTTTGGTTTCCGGTTACCTGAATCATTATTGTTTCAGCTCTGATGCGTGTCTGTTGAATGCATTTGGCTATGAAACGGATGCGGTTCCGACGTTCTCGGCAGAGGTTGTTGCTAACAGAATGCTTGCCGGGGTGGGCGTGTCGCTGGCCTCCCAGAACCTGATCAAAGATGTGATCAACGGGTTTTTGATTTTGCTGGAAGACCAGTAC
>JBJTRD010000227.1:0-3875 GCA_046075945.1 Flavobacteriales bacterium | reverse complement strand
ATTCAACCATCGAGCTGTTAAATTCTATTCTTGATTGCCCCCTGCGCCGAAATCCTGCTCACGCTTCATTGTGCCTTCCAGATTGTAGGAATTCCAAATTCCCAGCTTCTCATCATTCTTGTATAGCCCTCGTGTATTTATGCTACCATTGGCGAAATAGGTAAACCATTCCCCCGATTTGAGACCGTTTTCGTACTGACCCTGAATGTAAAGCTGCCCGTTTTCATGCCAGGTCTTGTAGGGTCCGTCATTCAACCCATTGTTGAATGTGTTCAGACTCCAGGGCTTGCCATCCTCATAATAACACCACGATTCGCCCTGCAAGGTATCGTTTACAAAACGCTTATCAATTTTCGCCTGACCGTTGGGGTGAAATTCTACTTCTGCAACCTTTTGTTGATTCTGCTCATTCCGATACACTGCCGATTTCACCTTACCGTCGGAGAACGTTTTAGTTACCTGCTGAACTGTTCCTTCAATAGCAAATGGTTTCCTTTCTGCCGCAGTCGACACGTTGTCGTCACTGTCGCAAGACGCTAAAAGAAGCATAAACGAAAGAAAAACAACAGCTAAAGACTTCATTTTTTTCTGTTTATAGTGTACTCTACGAGTTCCTTCAGCGATTTCTTCGCTTCATTATCCGGAAATATCTCGAGTGACGCAATTGCTTTTTCACGATACTCATTCATCGCATTCATTGCGTATTCGATGCCTCCCAAATCAATTACACGTTGAACGAGGTATTTCACTTTTACTCCATCCGTGTTGTGCCGCTTTATGATGGACATGAGCTCACGTCGCTCAGTGTACGATGCGTTACGCAAGGCGACAATAAGGGGGAGTGTGAGCTTTCGTTCTTTTATGTCGATTCCCATGGGCTTCCCTATTTTCTCGCCGAACCCATAATCGAGCAGGTCATCTTTAATCTGAAAAGCAAGGCCCACATTCAATCCAAATTCATACATGGATTTTACCTGCTCTTCGCCAGCGCCCGAAGCAGCAGCGCCACTTTCGCAACATGCCGCAATTAGTGAGGCTGTTTTCTGGCGAATGATTTCATAGTACACTTCTTCCGTAATGTTGAGCAGTCGCGACTTTTCCTGCTGCAACAATTCTCCTTCACTCATTTCCTTCACCGCGTTCGAAACGATTCGCAACAATTGAAACTCACCCTTATCGACACTCATGAGTAGCCCACGCGAAAGCAAATAATCCCCAACCAACACGGCAATTTTATTTTTCCAGAGTGCATTGATTGAGAAAAATCCGCGACGCGTATTTGCCACATCTACCACGTCGTCGTGCACAAGCGTCGCTGTATGAAGCAGTTCAATCAAGGAAGCGGCAGTGTAGGTTGAATCCGTTATCCGGCCGCATAGTTTACTCGATAAAAACACAAACATCGGACGCATCTGTTTGCCCTTTCGCTTAATGATGTAGTGTGTGATTTTATCGAGCAGAATGTTCTCACTTCGCATCGCCGCCTTGAAGTAATCTTCAAACGCCTCCATCTCTCGAGCAATAGGCTGCTGAATGCTGTCCAGGGAACTTGCCATACGACTTCAAAAGTAACTACTCCTTGATCTTCACGCGCCACTCTTTGGGATAGTAATTATTGGTGCGATTACCAATGACCTTCACCCAACCCAACACAGCGCTGTCAAAAGCAACGCGCTGCCAACCATTTGGGGCGCTGATTATGACAGACTCCCCGCGCAGATAAGCCATTGCAATTGGCTCATCGAGTTCAACCGGGACCGATTGAAAAACCTCGTCTTGCGCCAATGCGTATGCATGTCCCGGATTAAAGTCGTTGCGCACCAACCTTCCCATATGAATACCGGGTTGCAGCAAATACAAATTACCCGCTAGCATATTCAATTCTTCGATCGAAAAAACCGAACGGTACACCTCGTTGTCGGGACCAAGCAACAATCCATTGGGTGCGCAACCTTCATTGGCAAGCACCTTCAGCTCATCCTTCGACAATGACTTAAAAACACTCTTGGGTTTTGAACGTATCGAATTCTGTTTGACCTTTTTTCTCACTGCTGCGATAAACAAACCCTCACCGGCCACACGATGCGGCAGGAAACGCATCGCAAAGACACCTTGTTCTTCTATCACATCGATGTTCCAATCGGGTGGTACAGGCAAGTGAATCGACTCGTACTCGCCCGATTCCATTATGGATTCAATGATTTCTTCATTCTCCTCAGGGGCAAAGGTGCAGGTGGAATAAATGAGCACACCCCCTTCCCTCAACGCAGGCAGCACATCGTTCAGAATTTCACGTTGTCTTACACTGCAGGATACAGGCGATTGGGAAGTCCATTCGCTTCGTGCTTCCGGATCTTTTCGAAACATGCCCTCGCCACTGCACGGTGCATCGATCAGCAGAAGATCAAACTGCATGGCGCCTTTGCCAAAATCGGAAGGTCTGTTATTGGTAACAACCACATTTGGTGAGCCCCACTTCACCATTACTTCTTGAAGAATATGAGCGCGCGAACGAATAATTTCGTTTGAAACAAGGCGGCCTCTTCCTGCTAAAAAATCGGAAAGGATGAGCGATTTTCCTCCCGGTGCGGCGCATACATCGAGCGCATCGACAGAGCCTTCACCCAGGCCACAGTGCTTCAATACCCATTGCAAAATCATCGAAGAAGTTTCCTGCGGGTAGTAGCAGCCCGCGTGCAGTTTGGGGTCCAGTGTATACCGCGGCCTGGACGGCAACACATAGCCTTCATCGTTCCACGGAACGCGCACAGCGCCTTCGAACACTGAGCCTTGTTTAAACTTATTTACCCGAACGCTCGCCTGTGGCAAGTTAATAAGCGAGGCAACGAATGCCTCTGCTTCCGACGGAAACTGCTTGTCTATTCGTTTAATAAAATCGTCGGGAAGCGGACGCATAGCGCAAACATACAATGGCCCTTACTCTTTTTCCTCGAGCCACTTGGGTGTCTTCTTTTTCTTGTCGGCAGGCTTCTCAGAATCTCCCGTTTTGTTAGCAGGTTTAGGCGCAGGCTTTTTTTCTTCACCCGAATTAGACTTCGGGCCATTATCCTCTTCCCAATCAATAGTAATGGTTGCTTCACTTGTCGATTGCTTTTCCTTGTAAGGGCCAACGGAATCATCCTTCTTGAACAATCCGAATTCATCCTTTAAAAGCGCCTTCATATTTTGCTTTTCAGCTTCAAGTGCTTCCTTTCTCATTTCCTTGGCCAACTCGCGATCGACGGCATATATGGGATTACTCGTTGTTCCCTTCATTGAAATATACATGGCCTTTCCAAGGCCGTCATCATCTTCAGCCCACTCCTTTTCCTTGCGCACCAGCAAATCGCGTAGATTGAATTTAATCGCATAGTCTATCTCATAGTCGAACGTCTGCGATCCTTTCGCCCAAATATCCATCGCGCTGCTTCGCACATCCATGAGTGGAATCGTTACTACTCTGTCCTTTATCTCAATGGTGTTTTCCAATTTTGAGAACTTCACGTTCTTCATTTTCTCCGCAAAACGATCTTCGTCCACAAAGGGCGCCATCAACTTATTGCCACGTATGTATGCTGCAATTTCCTGCAAGGTTTCAAAATCGTTCAGCTCGCCGTTTTCGATCGTTAAGCGTATGACACTTTCAATTTTATCCGAGGGTAATTCGAGCGCGTTCGTAAGCACAGCCCTGAACTGTACATTGGCGTTGGCAATGCCCTTCAGATGGCGATCCTGAATAAATGTTTGACCAAAATTTTCAAACTCTGTAAATACCTTATCGATGTGAATGCCATTCAAATCGGCCAGAACGTTCATGCGATAGGCCGTTGAACTTATGGGGGCCAGCACCAATTGCGCATTCAAACGTCCGCCGG
>JBJTRD010000226.1:0-2959 GCA_046075945.1 Flavobacteriales bacterium | reverse complement strand
CATTTCACCCTTCGCACTTCGCACCTCGCCCCTCGCCCCTCGCACTTCACCCCTTCGCTTTCTTAAACGCATAATAAACAACCACGCCCACCGGTATCACGGCCAGGCCGGCATAATACTCGGCTTTATCTGCGAGTGCATTTTTGAAAATGAACCAGCCGATGACCGCAATGAATACAAGCGGTAGCACAGGGAAGAGCGGAACTTTGAAAGGTGCTTCTTCGTGTGCGTATTTTTTTCGAACGATGAAAATTCCGATGCAGGCAATAAGCAAAAAGAGCCACTCCACAAATGTCACGTATTCGATGATGCTGCTGAATGATCCCCAGAGGTAAACAAGAATCATAGCCCATGCCGATTGCAAAATGATGGCGTTCACAGGCACGCCAAATCGAGGATCTTTTTTAGCAAACGCACTGAAGAAAAGTCCTTCGGAAGCCATCTGATTGAAGATGCGCGGCGTTGACAAAATGTACAAGCCCGCGCAGGCAAAGACAGATAGCGCAATGAGTGCCGGCATGAGGTAGCTAGCTGCGGGCATGATTACATTCATCACTTCAACGGCTACAACTTTCGGATTCGATGAGTCCGCAAACGATGCGATGGTGTTGTGGTCAATCACTTTGAAATAACCCATATTGCAAAGCACATACGTGAGGGTTACTGCACCTGTGCCGAGAATCATAGCAAGTGGTATGTTACGCTTAGGATTGAGGGCGTCGCCCGAAACAAAACTTGCATAGTGCCATCCGGTGTAAGACCACAATACACCTACGAATGCACCGGCGAGGTTGTCGGTAACAGGCACTGCGGTGGTCGTTTGTACAACAGCTTCCGCAGCAAATAGGGCTTTATCACCGAGCATGAGCGCAAGAATCAACAGTGAATAGATGCCGACGATTTTTAGAACCGTTCCCACATTCGCAAACCATTCGCTGAGTTTGATGCCGAACGTATTGAACAAGGTCAGCACTACAATTGACGCCATGGCTACATATTTTTCTCCACCTTCGGGTATGTGAATGAAGTAGCCAAGATTTTCGGCGAATACAGTGCACAGAGCTGCAATCGTTCCGCTGCTGATTACGGTAAGTAAGCACCAGCCGTATAAAAATCCGGGCAACGGGCCATACGCTTTGTTGAGGTAAGTATATACACCGCCCGCATTGGAGAAGCGTGATCCCAGCTCTGCGAAAACCAATGCGCCGAGCAACGATACAACACCGCCGAGAATCCAGAGAAAAATGATCGTTTGATTGTCGCTCACTTTAGCCGCAATGCCTGCAGGTGTTTTGAATATGCCGGAGCCTATCGTTGCCCCTATAGCTATCATTGTAAGTGCGAAGAGTGAAAGTCCGCGTTGGGTGTTGCTCATGGTTAAAAGGATTTCGTCAAACCTAACGCTAAAAGAATAAGATGGAGTGTTGAGAATTTCAACGCAATGGCGTGGATAGAAAATGAGGTGGTTCTGAAGGTGCTGGTAATGGCCCAATTCCGATTTCAACAGGCTCAAAATGGCCGTTTTTGGGGCTTTTCAGCGTTCAAAACGTCGGGTTTATTAACAGGGAGTGCATTTTTTCAACAAAAAACACTGATTTTCCGCACTATTCCTTGCTTTCAGAAAGATGATGCCAGTATATTTGACACGCTAAGCGACAAAGCTTAGAAGTTTAACCCATTAAAAATTTATCTAAATGAACAAAGCAGAATTGATCGAAGCAATGGCGAGCAACGCCAAGATTTCGAAGGCTGATGCTAAGAAAGCATTGGACGCATTCATCGAAACCACTACAAAGGCCCTCAAGAAGGACGACCGTGTAGCGTTGGTTGGTTTTGGTTCTTTCAGCGTGAGCAAGCGTGCTGCACGTAAGGGCCGTAACCCACAAACAGGAAAAGAAATCCAGATCAAAGCTAAGAAGGTTGTACGCTTCAAGGCAGGTGCTGAGCTTTCTACCAAAGTGAAGTAATTCACGCGTAAAAGCAAAAGATAAAGGGTCGGGCGAAAGTCCGGCCCTTTTTTTTTGGGGGCGATGTGCGATGTGCGATGTGTGAGATTTTAAAAGACACACATTTATCAAATAAAAATATGTTGTTTAAAAGGCCCGCGTTGAATTTTCGATATGGGCCTTTTTATTAACCCCTCGCACTTCGCGCTTCGCACTTCGCACCTTGCTCCTCGCACTTCGCCCCTCAGACCTCCCCATTCTCCCACATCTCTACAATATACTTACTCCAGTAAATCGACCGTTTGGCCCAATCAATTTTCAATTGAAGTTGCTCTTCTTCGCTCAGATGCCAGGGGCGATTTTCGATACGCATTCGATGCGTGAGGTGCTGCATGATGACCGCAGATGCAACACTTACATTTAAGCTCTCTGTAAAACCAACTGTAGGAATTTTCATGTAAATGTCGGCCATTTGCATAGCTGTTTCCGATGCACCTGTGAGCTCGGTACCCATGAGTATGGCAGTCTTTTTACTTAAATCAACCTCATGCAGTGAAATTGTTTTTTCATGCAATGCCGTCACAACAAGTTGATATCCTTCTTTTTTCAACCGGGAGAGACAAACCTCTGTGTTGTTATTTCCTGGAGCATTGTAACGGTGCATGGTTATCCAATCGGCAGATCCTTTTGAAATGCGACGATGCTGCGAAAAAGTGTGTTTGTTTTCGATGATGTGTATGTCTTGGATTCCAAAACTTTCTGTGCTGCGTTGGATAGCACTGGTGTTTTGTGCCTGGTACAAATCTTCCATCACGAGGGTAACATAACGCGTGCGATCGGCAAGGATGCGCTCAAACAGATTGCGCTTGTGCTCTGTAAGATGTTCCGATAACAATTCGTACAATCGGGAATGCATGGGGCAAAGGTAAAGGGCGATGTGCGATGTGCGATGTGCGATGTGCGATGTGCGATGTGCGATGTGCGAAATTTTTAGAAGGCATACAAGTCATTAC
>JBJTRD010000225.1:0-3737 GCA_046075945.1 Flavobacteriales bacterium | reverse complement strand
TTGGCTTTGGCCCAGGAGTCTTTCAACGTCACGGTGCGATTGAAGATGAGTTTGTCGGATGTTGAATCCAAGTCGGGAGTGAAATAACCCAAACGAATGAACTGAAACTTGTCGCCCACCTTCGCGTGACGCAAATCGTTTTCCGCCATCGCGTTAGTGACGGTGTGCAAACTGTTCTCGTTGATATAGCTCTTGAAGTCACCTTCCTCGGCCGATGGATTTTCCACCTTGAACAAGCGGTCGTATAAATTCACTTGCACCGGAACGGCATGCGACGCGCTCACAAAGTGCATGGTGCCTTTCACGTTGATGCCGCTCGTGTCATTGCCACTGCGGCTTTCCGGGATGTAGGTGCAATGCACTTCCGTGATGTTGCCATCCGCATCCTTCACAAACGACTCGCACTTGATGATGTAGGCGTGTTTCAAACGCACCATCAAACCGGGACCTAAGCGGAAGAATTTCTTCGGTGGTTCTTCCATGAAGTCGTCACGTTCTATCCAGAGTTCGCGGCTGAATGGAATCTCACGCGAGCCGCCACCACCTTCCACCTCCGGATTGTTTTCACCGTGCAACATTTCGACTTTTCCTTCTTCGTAGTTGTCGATGATGAGTTTAATCGGATCAAGCACCACCATGCGACGCGTTGCAGACTTGTTGAGGTCTTCGCGTATACAGAACTCGAGCAATCCAACGTCGATAACATTCTCTCTGCGCGCGATACCTACAAGGTCGCAGAAGTGTCGAATGCTCTCGGGCGTATAACCGCGTCGACGCAAACCACTCACCGTTGGCATGCGCGGATCGTCCCATCCGTTCACGTGCTTTTCGTTGACGAGCTGCAGCAATTTGCGCTTGCTCATCACCGTGTAGTTCAAGTTGCGACGCGCAAACTCATATTGTTGACTCGGGAAAATGCCGAGCTTCTCGATAAACCAGTTGTAAAGAGGCTTGTGCACTTCGAACTCCAGGGTGCATATCGAGTGGGTGATTTCTTCAATCGAATCGCTTTGTCCATGCGCGAAATCGTACATCGGGTAGATGCACCACTTGTCGCCCGTGCGATGGTGATGCGCAAACTTGATGCGGTACATCAGCGGATCGCGCAGGTGCATATTAGGCGAGGCCATATCAATTTTCGCACGCAATGTTTTCTCTCCTTCTTTGAATTCGCCGGCACGCATGCGACGGAATAAATCAAGGTTTTCTTCCACACTGCGATCACGGAAAGGCGAGTGTTTGCCGGGCTCTGTCGGCGTGCCTTTCATAGCAGCAATTTCTTCTGCGGAACTATCATCTACATACGCCAATCCTTCCTGAATAAGCTTCTCAGCAAATGCATACAGCGTATCGAAGTAGTCGCTGGCGTAAAACTCATTTGCCCATTCGAAGCCAAGCCACTTAATGTCGTTGCGAATGCTGTCGACATACTCGGTGTCTTCTGTCACCGGATTCGTATCATCGAAACGCAGATTGGTTTTTCCGCCAAATTGCTTGGCCAAACCGAAGTTCAGGCAAATTGAAGTGGCGTGTCCGATGTGCAAATAGCCGTTGGGCTCCGGCGGGAAGCGCGTCAATACGCGGCCTCCGTGTTTGCCGTTCTTTATATCTTCTGCAATAATCTCTTCGAGAAAATTGGGTCCTCTTTGAATATCCATGGGTCAAAGTTATTGTCCGATGCGGCTCAACGCACTGTTCATTCGTTCACTGATTTCCGATTGTCCGAGCAGTTCAATCATACCAAGTAAATCTACACCGCCACCTTGTCCACTTACGATGACACGTAGCAGTTGCATAATTTCGCCGGGCTTTACATTGTTCGATGCAGCGGTGCTTTTGATGGTTTCATCAATAGTCGTGGCAGAGTATGATGGCAAAGAAGCGAGCGCCGCATGCAGTGCTTCGAAAAATGGTCGCAGTTCGGGCTTCCATTTTTTGGCTAGTACACCTTCATCGTAGGTGTCGGGGGCTTGAAATAAATAGGCGCCCGTCGTTTTCATTTCATGTTCAAACTGCACGCGAGGCTTGAGCAATTCAGCTGCCTTGGTGAGGTATTCAGCACTCAATCTGCGATCGCCATCAGTGATGTTAAATGTCTGCTGAACATCCGATTTGATGTGCTCTCCCAGAACACTGCTTTCGGTTGCACGCAAATAATGTTCGTTGAACCACTTGGCTTTTTCGGGGTCGAATTTTGCGCCCGCCTTGTGAATGTGTTCGAACGAGAAGTGCGCACACAATTCTTCGAGTGTAAAGATTTCTTGTTCGGTGCCGGGGTTCCAGCCAAGAAACGCGAGCATGTTCACGAATGCTTCAGGATAATATCCGCGCTCACGGTAGCCCGATGATTTTTCACCTGAAAATGGGTCATTCCAATCGAGCGGAAATACGGGGAATCCAAGACGGTCGCCATCGCGCTTGCTGAGTTTGCCATTGCCATCGGGTTTGAGCAAAAGTGGCAAGTGAGCAAGTCGGGGCATGTCATTTTCCCAACCGAGGTATCGATAAATAAGTACGTGCGCCGGAGCACTTGGCAGCCATTCTTCACCACGCACAGCGTGGGTAATCTTCATCAAATAATCATCGACGATGTGTGCCAGGTGATAGGTGGGCATGCCATCGCTTTTCAAGAGCACTTTATCATCTACGATATCCGATTGAAATACCACATCACCGCGAATGAGATCATTGATGTGAATGTTTTCACCTTGCGGCACTTTCAATCGGATGACATAGGGCATTCCGCTTTGCATGCGCTGCTTTACTTCGGCTTCGCTTAGTGCAAGTGAGTTTTTCAGTTGCATGCGCGAGCGCGCGTCATAGGAGAATGTTTGCTTATTCGCTTCGGCTTGTTTGCGCAGCGCATCCATTTCTTCGGGAGTGTCGAAAGCGTAGTAGGCGTGTCCACTGTTCACTAGCTGCTCTGCATACTGACGGAACATTGGTTTGCGTTCGCTCTGGCGATAGGGAGCATAGGGGCCGTCGCCAAAGCCAAGGCCTTCATTGGGTTCGATGCCGCACCATTTCAGCGACTCGATGATGTATTCTTCCGCACCGGGAACAAATCGCCCTTGGTCGGTGTCTTCAATGCGCAACACGAAATCGCCTCCGTGTTTTTTCGCGAACAAATAATTGTATAATGCCGTACGCACGCCACCCATGTGCAAAGGTCCCGTGGGACTGGGGGCAAAGCGCACGCGAATGCGTTTTTGGGTCATAAAATGGGAGGATAAAATCCGGGCGTAAAAGTAGTGAGTACTGGGTACTGAGTGTTTGGTACTGAATACCGAAAGTGAAAACTATCATTGAAGGCACGCCCTCTCGTTACCTAGTCCCCAGTCCCCATCACTGCGCAAATACCGACGCCGCATCCTTATACGTCGCGGATGGATTCAAAATCATGACGGGTATTCTCGCGTCGTTGGTGATGATTTTTTGTTCGCTGTCGATTCCGAAGGCGTGTATTAATCGGTCTTCTGCTGAGTTGAGAATACAGATGAGATCAATCTCTGCGAAGTTGGCATACTTCAGCAAGTCCTTCACGAATCCTCCGGAACTGGCCTCGGTTATTGATGTCTTGTATTTGATGTTTCGTTCTTCCAGATACCCTTCGGCATAGGCTACGTTGCGAGCGAGTTTATTGCGCAGATATTCGTCCGTTTCCTTTGGGGAAACCAGATGTACTTCAGCGCCGAATTTTTGAGCCACGTCGGCAACGATTTTCAACTTCTGTTTTG
>JBJTRD010000224.1:0-9535 GCA_046075945.1 Flavobacteriales bacterium | reverse complement strand
TGACCCATTTCTACAAGACGTTCTTCCAGGTTTAATTCATTTTCTGTAACTGCTGTTTTCGTACAGGCAGTAAAAATTCCCGCTATCATGGAGAGAGCAAGAACAAAGAGTGATACTTTTTTCATTGATTTGAGTTTGGTTATTGTGTCGGCAAATGTAGACTAACTTCCCCCAAAACCAAATTTTCTTTCGACCAAGTTGTTAACCAATTGTTAATCATAATACTTCGGCGATAACAAAAACAGAGCCCCCAATAAAAACGAGGTCATCTAACTGCGCTAACCCAAGTGCTGCGTGGTTTGCGCTTTTTACACACGTGGGATCTGAAAGTTTTGCATTCGATGAGGTCCACTTTGGTTGTTATGCTAATGTTGGCATACACTTGAAAGTATCATTTCAATTACATTTACCGCCGCTAGTTACCACGAATCAAATTCCACTATGAGTCTCACCTCAAAGGCATTCACCTGTATTACCGTTCTTTTCTTATCATTCGTCCAGTTATGTAATTCCCAAGATGGCCCCGCGGCGTGGCCTAAGGAGATTGCCACCGAACAAGGACAGATTGTTGTATACCAGCCCCAACCCAGCGACTTGGATGGTTCGAAGCTGACCGGCACTGCGGCTTTTTCAATATTACCCCAAGGCAAAAACGATCCGCTATTTGGAGCATTGTTCTTTTCGGCCATGCTCGACTTTGATCGTGATAATCACTTGTATACCCTGCGCTCTTGCGATGTCACCAACGTGCGCTTCGCCTCACAAGATTCCACCATCGACATGGAAAAAGTGAAGGCAGGAATCGTAAGCGCTGTCCCAACATGGAGTCTAACGGGCTCTACCGATCAGCTCATAACGACCATCGAACGTGCCTCCCTTGGTCAAAGCAATGCCGGATTTAAGAATGATCCGCCTGCCATTATTTACCGCAGCAAACCTGCCGTATTGGTTCTGATCGACGGTAATCCTAAGTTTCAACCCATGGAAGGAACCGACGTTCAGCGTCTCGTGAACTCGCCATTCCTCATTATGAAGTACGGTAATGAACATCCTTACTACCTGTATGGTGGCGATGACTGGATGACTTCTTCTGACGTTACCAATGGGTGGACCGTTACCAAAAACGTTCCCGGCCCGGTGAAGAAAGCGCTTGAGAAAAACACCCAGCCAACGGAACAAACAGACGCGATTGTTCAAACTGAAGCTGGCGTGGTTCCGGAAGTCGTTGTTTCAACCACGCCTGCTGAATTGATTCAGACCAACGGAACTGTTAACTATGTGCCGCTGACAGGATTGGATCTTTTGTTTGCCGACAATTCAGACGATTACATTTTCAAGGAGCTCACTTCACAGAAATCGTACATTCTGAAGTCGGGTAGATGGTATGCTTCCAAATCGATTGAAGGTCCATGGTTCTTTGTGGCCTCTGATAGTTTGCCTGCTTCTTTTGCCAAGATTCCTGCGGGTTCACCGGTTGATGGTGTGCTGGCAAGTGTGCCGGGAACACCGCAGTCTAAAGACGCCGTTCTCGATGCGCAGGTGCCACAAACAGCAACTGTCGATCGCAAGACCGCCGGAAAGAATGTGCAAGTAACCTTCGATGGCGAACCCAAGTTCGAGGCGATTGAGGGGACCTCATTGATGTTGGCGGTCAATTCTTCCTCAACAGTATTCAAGTTCGGAGCAACCTATTTCGTGGTTGACAATGGTGTCTGGTTTGAAAGCACGAGTTGCAAAGGTCCTTGGGAAGTTAGCACTTCGAGGCCGTCAGATATTGATAAAATTCCCGCCAGCAATCCGGCCTACAACACCAAATACGTGTACATCTACGATTCTACGCCGGATGTGGTATATGTAGGATATACACCCGGTTATATGGGCGCTTACGTTTATGGACCAACCGTGGTGTATGGAACAGGTTGGCACTACAGCCCGTGGGTTGGCACAACCTATTACTCACGTCCGTGCACCTGGGGCTTCGGCATGCACTACTCACCCTGGACGGGCTGGAGCATGTCTATTGGCTATACAGCCGGCCCATGGAGTTTCGGATTCGGCGGACCTGCGTATGCATATGGCGGTGGCTGGTTTGGTCCCCCTATGTATTATCCACACTATTATTATCCTCCACGTTATTATGGACCTAGCAGGGGTTATTATGGTCCACGTACTGCAGGCCCCCCCAGTCGTCCAACCTACAAAGGACCTATCACAAATTACGGGAACAGTCCACGCCAAAACATGTACAACCGTCCTGGAGGAAACAGCGGAATAAGTTCAGGAATAGCCAATCACAACATTGCTCAGGGCGGCGGTGCAGGTGCTCGACCTTCAACCCCTAAGGTGGGAGGTGGTGCAACTCCTTCCAATCGTCCGAATAACGTTTACTCCGATCGCGCCGGAAATGTATACAAGAATGAAAATGGCAATTGGCAGCAACACGCCAACAACGGCTGGAAGGATGCTTCGCCTGCTCAAGTGAAAGGCGCAGGAGGCATGATGAACGAGCCTGCCAACCGCGATAGGGCTACCCAACGCTACAATGGCTTTCAACAGAGTCATCCGTCGCCCGGTGGCGGCGGCATGGCACGCCCGGGAGGCATGCCCGCCGGTCGTCCAATGCCTCGTAAACATTAATTCGATATTCTTTTCAAACAGCTAATAACCGAACTCGTGAGAGCATTTTTTCCAGTCAAGACCCCGATGAAGACGCTTGCCATGACAGCAACGCTTAATCTTTTTCTAGCTGCTTGTTCAGCACCACCCAAAAAAGACCCCCCAGTGCCTGAGGTCCAAGTGCTGGAGGCTGTTACAAGGTCAATCCCTGTCTTCACCGAATACATAGGAGAAACATACGGCCAAGCTGATGTCGAGATCATTACCCGCGTGGATGGCCCGATTACAGGCATTCATTTTCAGGAAGGTCAGCAGGTGAGCGCTGGGCAGCTGTTATACACTGTCGATGATCCAATAGTTATTAATGCCCGTCAAGCTGCGCAGGCGCAATTGACTGCGCAAGAAGTGATGTTGGTAAAAGCCAAAGCTGACTATGATAGGGTACTTCCATTGGCACAAATGAACGCGTTAAGCATGCGCGATTTGGATGCTTCGAAAGCAACATATGAAGCACAACAGGCTGCAGTTGCAGCAGCAAGGGCAGGCCTTTCCAACGCCGATGTTCAGGCCTCATACACACGCATACTTGCGCCTATTTCGGGCGTGATTGGTTTGTCAAGGGTCCAGGTTGGTGATTTTGTTTCCAAAGGGTCGCAGCCATTGAGTATTATTTCAGCTACAGGCGACATCCGCATACGATTTTCGATTTCTGAAACCGATTACTTGAAGTACCGTGAACAAGCGGCAACGCGAGACAAGAGCACTCCTATTGAGTTGGAAGTAATTCTAAGCGATGGAACGGTGCTTCCTCAAAAAGCGAAGTTCGATTTTGCTGATCGCGCTTTAGACGGAGGAACCGGAAGTTTGCTGGTGCAGGCTCAAGTCGAAAATCCGGGTGGTTTACTGCGACCCGGACAATTCGTTCGTGTCAAGACCGTGTCGGAGCAGTTGAACGATGCAGTCATCGTGCCTCAGCAAGCCGTGCGTCAGTTGCAAACGCTCTATCAGGTTATGGTAGTTGATGAAAGCAATGTGCTCACTCCTCGCACGGTTATACCCGGGCAGCGCGTAGGAAGCAATTGGGTTATTAAAGAAGGATTGAAGGCAGGCGAAAAGGTGGCGATGGTCGGTAACGCCATGATTCAAGCGGGAAAGCCGATTATTCCCGTGCCTATGCAATGGTCGTATGATTCTACCCTGACTCGCTAAAGAACAGAAATTATGAGTGAATTTTTTATACGCAGGCCCATTGCAGCGATCGTTATTTCCATTTTGATGGTTGTACTCGGTTTGCTCGTTCTCAAAGGCATTCCGGTATCGCAGTATCCGCCAATTACGCCGCCCATGGTTCAAATCACCGCACTTTATAGCGGTGCAAATGCGGTCAATGTGGAACAGGCGGTCACAACTCCAATCGAACAACAAGTGAACGGTGTAGAGGATATGCTTTACATGCGTTCAGTAAACTCTGCCGACGGAACAGCCAATATCCAGGTGTCGTTTGAAGTAGGCACCGACATGGACAAGGCCAACATGTTGACCCAAAACAAAGCGACTCAAGCGAATCCATTTCTTCCGGCTGAGGTATTGAACTTGGGAGTAACAGTAAAGAAATCGCTCACGTTTCCGCTGTTGTTGGTGTCATTCTATTCGCCAAACGGTACGTATGACAAGGACTTTTTGACAAACTATGCATACATCAATGCTATTGACGAATTAAAGCGAACTCCGGGAGTAGGTGATGTAACCATTTTGGGAGGAACACAGTATGGAATGCGCATTTGGGTGAAGCCCGACAAGCTGGCATCGTTCGGTTTGACCGTACAGGAAGTGATGAATGCGGTGAAAGACCAAAACGCGATTCGTCCGGGTGGAACATTCGGCCAAGAACCTGCGCTGCCGGGCAATGAGAATACCTATTCAGCCCAGTTGCAAACGCGTCTCATCAACGAAGAGCAATTTGAAAACATCATCGTAAAGTCGAATGAAAATGGTGCACTGGTTCGACTGAAAGACGTTGCACGCGTTGAGTTGGGGAATGAAAACTACACCTCCAGCAGCCGTTTGAATGGAAAGGCATCAGCCACAGTAGCCATTTATCAAATTCCGGGATCCAACGGTCTGGAAGTGGCCGAGGCCATTCGCACCAAAATTGTGACCCTGCAACAAGCCTTTCCGCCCGATTTGGATGTTGCGTTTCCTCTCGATACCACATTGGCGGTCGAGGCCGGTATTGATGAGATTTTGCACACGTTGTTGGAAGCGGTTCTTTTGGTAATTATAGTAGTATTCCTTTTTTTGCAAGATTGGCGCGCAACACTGATACCGCTGTTGACCGTACCGGTTTCTCTGATTGGTACCTTCATGGTTTTCCCGCTGCTGGGCTTTTCGGTGAACGTACTTTCACTCCTGGGCATGGTACTGGCAATTGGTTTGGTAGTCGATGACGCCATTGTAGTTGTGGAGGCTGTGATGCACCATCTGCAGCATGGCTTGTCGCCCAAAGAGGCGACAAGAAAGGCGATGAAAGAAGTTGGAGGCCCTGTTGTTGCGATTGCTGTTATCCTCGCTGCTGTGTTTATTCCTGTGGCTCTGACGGGAGGTATTACCGGAAGGCTCTATCAGCAGTTCGCCATTACCATTGCGATTTCCGTTCTGTTCTCTGCCTTTAATGCACTTACCCTCAGTCCGGCTTTAGCGTCGCTCATCTTGCGACCAACCAAGCAGGGCACAGGTCTGATGGCGCGCTTTTTTGCTGCATTCAACCGCTTCTTTGATCGGCTTACGGAGCGTTATGGAAGGGTTACGGCGCTCTTTGCGCGTAAGCTTTTCGTGACAGTAATTCTGTTGATTGGTATTGTGGTTCTCGCCGGAAGTTTGGGTTCAGCAGTTCCAAGCGGGTTTGTACCCGAAGAAGACGAGGGCTATTTCATTTGCGCCATTCAGCTTCCCGATGCAGCATCGTTGCAGCGAACCAACGAAGTTTCGGAACGTGTCGAGCAAATCCTAGATAGCATTCCCGAAGTAGACTCTTATACTGTGGTGAATGGTTACAACATGCTCACTACCTCCGTCTCCTCCAATACAGCTACAGTATTCGTATCTCTCAAACCTTGGGCAGAGCGCGAACGCACTGCCCGCCGCTTGATTGCATACACGGGACGAATATTCATGCGCGATATCACCGATGCCACGGTAGTTGCCGTAGGTCCACCACCAATTCCAGGATTAGGTAGTTCGGGCGGTTTTACGATGGAACTTCAAGATCGTGGCGGAAACTCGCCGGGCTATCTGGCCGAGCAAACCCAGAAGTTTGTGGCAGAAGCTTCCAAAAGACCGGAGATAGGGAAGGTGTATTCCCTCTACAGGGCTAACGTTCCGCAAAAAATAATCACGGTCGATAAAGAGAAAGCCCAAAAGCTAAAGGTTAGTCTCAACGACGTAAACACTACCGTTTCAGCCATGATGGGTGGTGCGTTCATCAACAACTTCAATCAGTTCGGTCGTCAGTACAAGACCTACGTTATGGCCGATGCGCAGTACCGCATGAAGCCTGAGGATCTGAACCAATACTACGTTCGCGATAACACGGGCGCCATGGTTCCGCTGGGTACGTTGGTAAGTATGCGCGATACGTCCGGACCTCAGTTTACCAACCACTTCAACATGTACCGAGCTGCCGAAATTTCGGGTGTACCCGCCTTGGGTTATAGCTCGGGTGAAGCCCTCACCGCGTTGGAGGAAACGGCAGAGGCCGTTCTTCCGCCCGACATGGGTTACGAATGGTCGAACATATCCTATCAGGAAAAGGCTTCAGCCGGTCAAGGCGCAGCTGTATTTGGAATGGCGCTCTTGTTCGTGTTCTTAATTCTGGCCGCCCAATACGAAAGCTGGACGTTGCCATTCAGTGTTCTGTTGGGAACGCCCTGGGCTGTGATGGGCGCCTTCCTCGGACTGTGGATCGCCCGTCAATTCTCAGAGTCATACGTCAATAATGTATTCGCTCAAATTGGATTGGTGATGCTGATTGGTTTGAATGCCAAGAACGCCATTCTGATTGTCGAGTTTGCCAAAATGAAACGCGATGAGGGCATGGACGCATTTCAGGCCGCCATTGAAGGGGCTAAGCTGCGTTTGAGACCAATCCTCATGACATCGCTCGCCTTTATCCTGGGCGTTGTGCCGCTGATAACCGCAGTAGGTGCGGGTTCTGAGTCAAGAAAGGTAATGGGTATGGCTGTTTTCAGTGGAATGATTGTAGCGACCATTGTAGGGTTGTTGCTCATACCGGCCTTCTTCGTTTTGATTGATAAAATCAGCCCGATAAAGAAAAAGGAGATTGAACCTGCGTCTAACCCTAATGAATCTGAACACGCATGAGAACCACAATTCAATCTTTAGGGCTATTCGCGATTCTGCTCGTGTTGTTATGCCAGGCTTGCATGGTAGGGCCTCGCTATTCTCGTCCCAAAATGCCGAGTGTATCGGCATACAATACGGGATCTGAGGCAATAACTGCCAATGATTCTATTGGAGCTTTGAAGTGGACGAATTTCTATCCGGATCCTGTCCTTCAAGGTCTTATTGATAGTGCGCTCAAAAGGAATTACGACTTGAAAATGGCTGCTTCTCGCATTGAGATTGCTGCGGCCAATTATGGAATTGCCATTTCTCAATTGTTTCCATCCTTCGGTTACCAGGTTTCCGGGAGCCAATCATCCAATGTTCTTGGTTCATCTTCTCTCTATACCCTCGGAGCGGGCATGTCCTGGGAAATTGATATTTGGGGGAAAATCAGGCACTCGCGCAATTCTGCCTTGAATGATCTCTTGGCCAGTGAAGCCGGACGTTCAGCAGTGCAGGTTGCTCTCATTGCCAATGTTGCTGACGCTTATTACAAATTGCGCGACTTTGATAATCGACTCTCAATTTCGAAGGCGACTTACGAAACCCGCCAGAAGGATTTGTTGGTGCTCGAGGAGCGATTTAAGAAGGGATACATCAGTGAGTGGGATTTGTTGCAGAGCAGACAGCTCGTTGAAAGTGCAGTGAGTTCCATCAATTCGTATACACGTGCCGTAGCTATTACAGAAAATGCGTTGTCCTATTTATTGGCAAATCCACCGGGCAAAGTAGGCAGAGGCTCAACCATTGCAGAACAACCTGCAATGCCCGTAATACCGGCGGGTATACCGTCGAGTCTGCTCAGTCAGCGCCCGGATGTGCAGCAAGCCGAGTTCAGTTATAAGCGTGAGGTTGAGAAGATTGGGGTAGCCGTTGCATTGCGTTATCCATCACTCTCACTGACTGCAGGTGGAGGATTGGCCAGCGCTGAGCTTTCGAACTTGGTAAGCTCCGACGCATTGATATCATCGCTAACTCAAAATTTGTTGGGCCCTATTTTCGAATTCGGCAGGAACAAACGGAGGATAACGGCACAGCAGAAGTCAGCGGAAGTGGCTGCTTATCACTATCAGCAGGTCTACCTGCGCGCGCTTCAGGAAGTAGAAAACGCACTCATAACAATCGAAACAATCGATAAGGAGCTAGCCTCGCGTAAGCGCCAGGAGACCACGGCAAGAATGGCTCTTACCTTGAGTCAGGCCAGGTACAGCGATGGTTATACTTCCTATTTAGAAGTAATCGATGTGCAGCGTTCTTTATTTGAAATTGAATTAATCGTATCAAGTCTTCAACAACAATACTTGAACGCTCACGTGGATTTATACAGAGCTTTAGGAGGTGGACGGTAACCATTCGCCACAAGGAGCTCGGCATTAAATAAGTAATCAATACCAACAAGATATCACCACAACAATTATTCTACACTATGAAAAAAGTATTTCTACTCTTAAGTCTTTTTGTTCTCTTCAGCCTTTCGTCAATGGCACAGAACCTCCAATTGGCGGGGTATTACGGACACCAAACACCATCTTCTCTGGATGTGTATTACGGACGTCTTCGCACCAGCTACGGCACGAACTATGGCGGTACGCTGACATTCGGACGTGGCCCAAGTGCGGCAGGTAAGTCATGGCTCGAGGTGCAGTACAACTACAAAGAGGCAGATTTGAATTACTTCGATTACCAAACCAATACAATATGGGATGCAGGTAATCTGAAAATCCACAATGTACTTGTAGGCCCGATGAAGGAAGCCGACAAGGATCGCATTCGTCCGTATGGCGGATTGATGCTTGGTGTTACCGTTTATCAACCTGAATTTGCGATTGAAGACTGGCGTTTCACCGTGTCGGCAGTAGCGGGTGTTAAGATTTCAATTATTGAACGTCTTGGTCTTCGTCTGCAGGCACAGTTGCTAGCTCCAATGTATTTCACAGATGCTGCTGTAGCTTGGAGCCCTGGTTATGGTAACTCAGTTGCTATCTCTTCGACAGCAATTTTGTCGGCCGGATTCAATGCCGGTTTGTACTTCAATATCATACAAGACAAGTAAAAGATACTTGACAAATTTTACGGATACAACTCCGGAAAACCGCATTCTTACTTAGGGATGCGGTTTTTTTTGAGAGTGAATTAACTTGTGAAGGCTAATAACAAGGACCACATCAGGGGAGTTGAAGAAATTCGCAATCACGACTTCATACCGTTTTCCGGTAAACAGCAGTAATCTCGGGTAAACCTCAATATATAACTGCATGGCCGTTTTGAATGCAGCAGCAATTTGATACGACCGGTTTGAAATCGAAGTTGAGAGATGGAGTTTTCCCGTATTCAATTTACCTAAATTAACACTTTTATTTCTTTTTATTCCTATTTTTGTCATAAAAAAGAAACAAAATGTATGAGCAGTTTCGAAAGTCGCTGGAGAAATTCGTGGTGATTACACTCGCCGACATTCGCATGGCGTTTCCGGATTTTGACCCAAAGAACCTGGTCAATTGGCAGAAAAAGGGCT
>JBJTRD010000223.1:0-3023 GCA_046075945.1 Flavobacteriales bacterium | reverse complement strand
GTTGTGTCGTTATGCCGGCATGAGCGATAAGTTAACATCGTTCGGTATTTTTGAAGTTGACCCTGGGATGGATCTCGCCGGGCATACGTCTCATTTGGCGGCCCAATTAATCTGGTGTTTTCTGGAGGGGGTTTCTCAGAGGAAGGGTGATTACCCACAAGGCGACTACACCGAGTATTTTAAATACATGGTCCCTATCACGCATGATGGCCAGGAACTGGTGTTTTATAAAAGCCATCTAACGGATCGCTGGTGGATGGATGTGCCTTATCCGGCGGGCAGCTCTGCGAAATATGAGCGCCACCACCTGGTGCCTTGTACGTATGAGGAATTTCAACAAGCCTCGGCCGAGGAAATGCCCGACAGATGGTGGAAGACGTATCAAAAGCTGGTGTAGAGCACATGATTTATCAATACCACCACCAATTTTTTTACCCGAAAAAAGGCCCACACGGGTGATTTTTTTTTGGTCAAACAAAAAATGCTCTATATTAGCGTTTTTGCAACCTATTTTTTAAGAAACCAAACCAAGCAATAACTTCTTTTTTTTATGAAGAGAATTTTACTCTCTATTGGATTTGTCTTCGGTGTTTTGGGGGCTTTCGCTCAGCAAGATCCGCAATTCACTATGTGGCAGTTCGACCGACTGTCCGTAAATCCTGCTATGTCCGGAATGGATCGTATGCACAGCTTAACAGCGCTGCACCGCGATCAGTGGGATGGGTTAGACAAGGATCCGAAAACATACTTGTTTAATTATAGCGGGATGTTTGGAGCACAGCAAAATATTGGTTTCGGATCAACCATTTACTCGGAAGTTTTAGGTCAGCAACAAAATACCGTAGTACGTTTTTCGCCATCGTATCACTTGGCTATTAACAACGGAAGTTTTTTCTCTGCGGGGGCTTCTGTTGGTATGTATCAGTCTAAGCTTGGAGCAAATTGGGTTTTCATTGATTATGGTGACCCAACAATACCGGTTAGCTCTAAGTCACAAAGCGGCGCAGACATTGGCTTCGGTTTGAACATCTATAAGCCAAATCAATATTATTTTGGTGTTTCATCTACGCATTTGGCCGGTCCAAACTTGGATGATCTGGGGATTCAGATGGCACGTCATTATTATGTGATGGGTGGATATGAAGCGGCTATTGGAACCGATCTGGTTGTGCGCCCGAATGTCCTTTTCAAGACAGATGCAACATCGAGACAATTGGATGTTAATGCGGATGTTCTTTTCAAAAAAATGTTTTGGGGTGGTTTAGCCTATCGATTGGGTGATGCCATTGCTCCTTATGTTGGATTTCAGAAGGATTTTGGTTCCATCGACCAGGGTGTACGCACAATCGATCATGGTATTCGATTGGGGTACTCCTACGATATTACAACTTCCTTGTTGAAGGATTACTCAGCTGGTTCACACGAAGTATTTGTGACATACAGCATGAAGATTAATAAAGTAGATAATGGAGCAGGGCACAGCAATCCTCGCTTCTTGTAAAATAAATTGAAACTTCGTCAGTTGTTGTAACGTTAAGTGGCAGCTAACTGAAAAATTTTGAATACCACGAACAATTTTTAGTAATAAACCAGGCTTGCTTAAATGAATTAAAAAGTTGATTGTTTACTAAAACAGGAAATCATGAAAAAGTCGTTTTTGTTTTTAATCGTTGTCGCAGTTTTCGCCAGTTGCAGATATGGCGCAAACGGAGAGCTCATAGGTGCCTATCGAGCGAGTGAGTGGGAGCAAATCAATCCCTACGGGATGAATTATATCCACTTCGGCTCGTTTACGATGGGACCCAGTGACCAGGATGTACCTTATGCTTTGAACTCCAAAGCTAAAACGGTAACAATTCCGGCTTTCTACATCGACCAAACCGAAATCTCCAACAATGAATACCGCCAATTCGTGCAATATGTGCGGGATTCTCTAATGCGTGATTTCTTAGCCAATGCCGATGTTGAAGGATACAAGCAACCGGATCGTGACGATGGTCGTGATTGGGAAGTATTCATAAACAAGGGCTATGTATTGAATTGGGATGAGCCCATCGACATGCAGAATGAAGATGTATTTGAGAACATCTTCAATGAATTCTATTTGCAGGGTGCCGATAAGTTCTATGACCGCATCGAAGTCGATAACCGCAAAATGAAATATCGTTACTGGTGGATCGACTATAAAAGTGCTGCAGTGAAGGCAGGTAAGGATGAGGAATATGGAGAAGTGAATTCACTGAACCAGCTGCATTCTGTTCGAGGACACAGCGATCGCGCTCAATTTATTATAGAAGAACAAACGAATATTTACCCGGATACACTTTGTTGGGTTTCCGACTTTACCTACGGTTTCAATGAGCCGCTCACGGAAAATTATTTTTGGCATCCGGCCTACGATGATTATCCGGTGGTTGGTGTAACCTGGGGGCAGTGTCAGGCTTTCTGTGCCTGGAGAACGCAAATTTTAAATGAATTCAAATTCTCAGTCGGAGAGCCATTCGTTCAACGATTCCGCTTGCCTTCAGAGGCAGAGTGGGAATACGCATCACGCGGTGGCCTGGAATTGTCGCCCTACCCATGGGGAGGTCCTTACATCCGAAATTTCATGGGATGTCCATTGGCCAACTTTAAGCCAATGCGCGGTGACTATGTAGAAGATAATGGTTGTCATACTGTTCCTGTAAATTCATATTGGGCCAACGACTATGGCTTGTGGTGTATGGCAGGAAACGTTGCGGAATGGACCAACACATCATACGATGAAACGGTCTATGAATTCACGCACGACATGAGCTCGGAATATGAATACCGCGCTCAGCAAGATGACCCCCCTAGCATGAAACGTAAAGTTATACGCGGTGGCTCCTGGAAAGACATCGGGTATTTTATTCAGACCGGTACACGTTCTTACGAGTATCAGGATACAGCCAAGTCATACAGCGGTTTCCGTTGTGTGATGAACTACCTGGGACGAGGAAAGAATGTTGCTCCTGAAGACTTTAACGAGGAATAATCAATCA
>JBJTRD010000222.1:0-3883 GCA_046075945.1 Flavobacteriales bacterium | reverse complement strand
CGCTCGGGAACCTCCCTCGACTTCGCTTGGGAAGCGTCCCGTCGGCCCCGCTCGGGAACCCCCCTCGACTTCGCTCGGGAACCTTCCCTTCGACTTCGCTAGGGAAGCGGCCCGTCGGCTTCGCTCGGGAACCTCCTTCGGCTTCGCTCGGGAACCTCCCTTCGGCTTCGCTCGGGAACCTCCTTCGACTTCGCTCTGGAACCGTCCAGTCGGCTTCGCTCGGGAACCTCCCTTCGACTTCGCTCGGGAACCTCCCTCGACTTCGCTTGGGAAGCGTCCCGTCGGCCCCGCTCGGGAACCCCCCTCGACTTCGCTCGGGAACCTTCCCTTCGACTTCGCTAGGGAAGCGTCCCTTCGACTCCGCTCAGGGACCGCCCTCGTCATTCGTCCCTCGTCATTCGTCACTCGCCATTCGCCATTCGAAATTTAGGCGTTCGCGTTCATCGTATCCAACACGTTCATGACTTCTTTCACTGCTTTTGCAGAGGAGTTGAGCAAGGCCTTCTCGCTTTCGTTGAGTTGCAGCTCGATGATTTTTTCCACTCCGTTTTTACCGAGCACAACCGGAACACCGAGGTAGATGTCGCTCAAACCATATTCACCCTGCAACCAAACACAGCATGGGAAAATACGCTTCTGGTCGCGCACGATGGCTTCTACCATTTGCGCAGCAGCAGCACCCGGAGCATACCATGCAGACGTTCCAAGAAGGTTCACGATTTCACCCCCACCTGTTTTCGTACGCTCTACGATTGCATTCAATTTTTCTTCTGAGATAAGTTCTGTCACCGGAATTCCACCAACGGTAGTGTAGCGCGGAAGGGGTACCATGGTGTCGCCGTGGCCGCCCATGAGCACCGCCTGAATGTCTTTCGGTGAGCAGTTGAGCGCTTCTGCCAGAAACGCACGATAACGAGCCGTATCAAGAATACCGGCCATACCAAATACGCGCTTGCTATCCACTTTAGCCGTGAGGTAAGCGCAGTAGGTCATTACATCGAGCGGATTACTTACCACTACAATTTTCGCGTCGGGCGAATACTTGATAACGTTTTCAGTAACCGTCTTTACAATGCCTGCGTTGGTAGCGATCAAATCGTCGCGGCTCATGCCCGGCTTGCGCGGCAGGCCCGAGGTGATAACCACTACATCGGAGTTGGCTGTCTTGCTGTAGTCATCGGTGCTTCCGATGGTGCGGCTGTCGTACAAATTGATGGGGGCAGTTTGCCAAATGTCGAGCGCTTTGCCTTCAGCGAAATTGGGCTTGATGTCTACCAGCACAATCTCATTGGCGATCTCGCGGTGAGCGAGCACATCAGCACAGGTAGCGCCTACGTTGCCTGCACCTACTACGGTTACTTTCATGGTTGAATTTTTTTAGGAATCGATCAACAACGTATTGATCGGCGCGCAAAATTAGCACGCAATTTTGCATCGGCAACTGCCGTTGTTTTGCACAAGTGCGAAGGATTTACGCACACCCTGCGAATTTCACATTTCCGGGGCCATCTTTGAACCGTTAATGTTGGAGCGAATGAAATACATACCTATTGCTTTATTATTCCTGATTTCATCTGTACTTGTAGCGCAGCCCAAACCGGGCACACAGCTGCCTGCCGGACAACCGGGTGTCGACTTCAACAAGAAAGACGTGAAGGGAAAGCGCGATGGCATTTGGGTGCAGCAATGGAAGGACACGCGCAATTTGTTGTACAAAGGCCAATATGAGCACGGCAAACCTGTGGGCAGCTGGCAGCGATTTTATCCGGATGGAACGCTTTCGGCTACCATGAATCATGTGCAGGACACCACCGTAATCGACGCCATTTTTTTTCATACCGATGGTATTACAAAGGCTTCCGAAGGCCGATTCGTTCAGAAACGAAAGGACGGCAACTGGAGGATTTGGAGTGAAACGGGCAGCCTTATGTCGGAGGAAAATTACAAAGACTCCTTGTTGGAGGGTGCTTGCAAGTACTTCTTCGATTCGGGGCAGCTATTGAAATTGGAGACTTACAAATTGGGTCGGCTTGAAGGACCCTTTTCGGAGTATTTTGAAAATGGAAAGAAAAAGGCAGAGGGAACGCATACCGCCGGCGAGCGCGATGGCGCATTTAAGCAATGGTATCCATCGGGGGTAGTGGATTGTGAAGGTAAGTACATCAAAGGGTTGCAAGATGGAACGTGGCGCTATTATCACACGGACGGCAAACTCAAGATAAGTGTGTTGTACAAACGTGGAAAAGAGACGAAGCGCAAGTATGAAAATGGAACGTTCAAAGAGCATTACGACACACAAATACCCAAATCGGAGTATTCGTATGAGAACGGTATGAAGAATGGACCCTTCATGGAATGGTACGACAAGGGCCAGTTTGTGCAAGTGCCCGGCTCACAGGAAGACCAGGAGCAAGGTATCATTTACCGCGAAAAACTGGAGGGAACGCAGCTGCGTATCAAGGGCGATTATGTGGATGATAAACTGGAGGGCGAGATTATTTACTACCGTGAAAATGGCAGTATCGAAAAAGTGGAGGAATGGTCGGAAGGAATGTTGATGAATACCCGCGCGGTTCCGAAGTAGTGTTATCTTCGTGAGCTATGCGGTGCAACATATTTAACTGCTTCCTTTTACTGCTTTCGATTCTCTCGAATCTTTCAGATGGTTTCGCTCAGACAGCGCCCGGCAAGTATTGGGTGCGTTTTACCGATAAAGAAAATTCTCCTTATAGTTTGTCGCAACCCGAAGCCTTTCTCTCGCCCAAGTGCGTGGAGCGTCGCATCGCACAAGGCATTGTTTTCGACGTGCTCGATTTGCCTGTTAACCAATCCTACATAGACCAGGTGCTTGCGATGGGGCCGGGCATCTTGCATCATCGCAGCAAGTGGTTCAACGCCATCACGGTGATGACAGAAGATTCTACGTGGTTGGAAGAAGTACGGCAGTTACCTTTTGTAGCTGAAGTGCGAGCTGCTCGAGTGGGCGGACAAACAGTTTTTAAGGATAAATGGAGTGTGGAAGAAAATGAAGTGCGCAGCAGCACGGAAGAGCTTCCTTGCGATTCATTTCCGGAATATGGAAGGGCCTGGAGGCAGACCGAAATGCTCAATGTGCAGTGGTTGCACAACCTGGGTTATCGCGGTGCCGGTGTCGACATTGCGCAATTCGACGCAGGATGGAGCCGCACGGATATTCTACCTGTATTTGAGCGGTTGCGCAGCGAGGGGAGAATAAAAATGACGCGCGATTTTGTGTGGAGCGACAACCCCAACATCTACACTTACAACAGTCATGGCACCTCGGTGTTGAGCATCATGGCAGGTTGGCTTCCCGGTGAAATGGTAGGAGCCGCGCCCGAGGCGAACTACTACTTGTTTCGCACGGAAGATCCGTTTAGCGAGTTTCCGGTGGAGACCGACAACTGGGTGGTGGCAGCCGAGTTGTGCGATAGTTTGGGTATCGACATTATCAATTCCAGTTTAGGTTATTCGCTGTTTGATGATTCGGCCTATGATTTCATGTACGATGAAATGAACGGCGCTACGATTCATAATTCGATAGCTGCCGGGATTGCTGCTCGAAAGGGCATATTGGTAGTGAATAGCGCAGGCAACTCAGGCGATGATCCGTGGCGCTACCTCACAGCGCCCTCAGATGCGGAGGGAATCTTGGCAGTAGGTGCGGCCGATGCGCAGGAGAATCATGCGTGGTTCAGCAGTTACGGACCCGCGGCCGACGGCAGGGTGAAGCCCGATGTTTCCGCCATGGGCGCAGCGACGGCTTACGCAGCACAAGACTCTACCATTCGCACCGGTAACGGAACATCGTTTAGTTCACCCTTAATAGCAGCCTCTACGGCATGCTTGTTACAGGCGTTTCCTT
>JBJTRD010000221.1:0-3094 GCA_046075945.1 Flavobacteriales bacterium | reverse complement strand
TGTGGAGTTGCGCAAGGCCGGTATTTCGCTGCCTGTGATGGTGATGAATCCTGAGCGCAGCAGTTTGCCTACACTCATTCGTCATAAGCTCGAGCCCGAGCTTTACAGCTTCCGCACGGCCAATAATTTTTTGCAGGCGTTGCAAGCGGCGGATATCAGTGAACCATACTCAGTGCACATTAAAATCGACACCGGCATGCACCGTCTCGGTTTCATAGCCGAAGAAATGCACGACTTGTGCGCGTGGCTCGACAACAACAAGCAAGTACGCGTGGCCAGTGTGTTCACGCACCTGGCGGCGAGCGACAATTCTCAATACGACGATTTCACCAAACAGCAACTGCATGTCTTCAGCGAATGTTGCGACCGCATTTCATTGCATGTGAAGACCCCGTTTTTAAGTCACGCGTTGAACACCGGCGGTATCGAGCGCTTTCCCAACGCGGCCATGGACATGGTACGTCTCGGCATCGGGTTGTATGGTGTCTCCGCCAGCGGCGGCGATCAGCAACAGTTGCAGACGCCCGGCACGTGGAAGACCGTCATTTCGCAAATCAAGAAAATAAAAGGTGGAGAAAGCGTGGGGTATTCCCGCGCGTTTGTAGCACCGTTCGACATGACGATAGCCACCATTCCTGTAGGCTACGCCGATGGTTTGCGCCGCACCATGAGCAACGGCCAGGGCTATGTGATGGTACGCGGCGAAAAAGCCCCTATTGTCGGCAACGTTTGCATGGACATGACCATGATTGATGTATCCGCAACGCATTGCAGCGAAGGCGATGAAGTCGAGCTCTTCGGTGAACACATCACCCTACTCGAATTCGCACGCATGTGCGGCACCATTCCGTATGAGGTGCTCACGTCGGTGAGTCAGCGGGTGAAGAGGGTGTATGTGGAGGGGTAGGATTGTAGGGAATGGGATTGTAGGATTATAGGGAATGCCCAGCCCACGACTTCAGTCGTGGGAATAGAGTAAAAAGTTAACGTTATTCTACCTGACACGCTGCGCTGATTCGGTTTTATTGGGAAACGCTGGACCACTTCGCACCCCAATATTTTCCGAAACATTGAATTTGAAAAGACATCACCTACCGGGAAGACCTTTGATTTGGCACTGTGTGATTCAATAGAAGAGATAACCTCACTTTCCCTGTAATCCTATAATCCTGTCCCCTATAATCCTATTCCCTATAATCCTATTCCCTATAATCCTATTCCCTATAATCCTACCTTACCCCTTCAGCTTCTCCCGTATCTGCTGCATGAACTTCGACGGGAATACAAAGTTGTTCAATGCTTCATTGGTGGTATAGAGAATCTCTTCCTTGTTACCACGCCAGCTCAGTTCACCCTGATAGATAAAATTGATGTGGTCGCCGGTTTCGAGAACGGAATTCATGTCGTGACTAATGACAACCGTCGTCGAGTTGAACTCATATGTGATCTCGCGGATGAGGTTGTCGATGACAATGGCCGTTTGTGGATCGAGTCCCGAGTTGGGCTCGTCGCAAAACAAATATCGCGGATTCATGGCAATGGCGCGTGCGATGCCCGTGCGCTTTTGCATTCCGCCTGATAGCTCGCTCGGATACAACTTGTTCTTGCCTTCCAGATTTACACGTTTCAAACACATGTTCACGCGATCGAGCATTTCACTTTTGCTCATGGAGCTGAACATCTGCAACGGGAATAGTATGTTTTCTTCCACCGTCAACGAGCTGAACAGAGCGCTCCCCTGAAACAGCTTGCCCATTTCTTGCCGTATGTCTTTTCGTTTCCAGCGATCAAGCTTTGTAAAGTTGCGATTGTCAAAAAAGATTTCACCGGCATCTACTTCCATTAATCCAACAATGCATTTGGTGAGAACCGATTTACCGGAGCCGCTCCTTCCAATAATGAAATTCACTTTTCCCGGATAGAACTCGGTGGTGATATTCTTCAACACAGCATTACCGGCGAAGCTCTTCGATATGTTTTTCACCTCAATCATAACAAGAGCAATTGGGTGAGAACGTAGTTGGCAATGAGAATAAGCACCATGCTGTATACTACAGCGCGCGTGCTGCTGGCGCCTACTTCGCGAGGGCCACCCTGTGTGTAATATCCGTGGTATGAACTTACGCTCGTAATGATGAACGCAAAGAAAACCGTCTTGATGAGAGAGTACGAAACCTGCCAATATTGAAAGGAGTATTGCAACCCATATTCAAAGTCGCTTAGTGAAGTAACACCGGCAGTATACCCTACAAAAGCACCTGCCGAGACTCCAATTCCCATGGAGAGAATGACCAGGAACGGAAAGATGAAAAGAGCGGCAACAATTTTTGGAAGAATGAGGTAACTCGCCGAGTTGATGCCCATAATTTCCATCGCATCAATTTGTTCGGTAATGCGCATGGTGCCTATTTCGGAGGCGATCTTTCCACCTACTTTGCCCGAAAGAATGAGACTCACAATGGTGGATGAAAATTCGAGCACCATGGTTTGACGCGTTGTAAAACCGATGGTCCAGCGGGGAATCCAACCGCTGTCGATGTTGGCCGCTGTTTGAAGGGCCACAACGGCGCCCATAAACATAGAGAGCAACGCCACAATGCCCAGCGACTGAAGTCCTATCTTGTCGATTTCCTGAATGATAAGCTTCGGGTAAATACGACGCTTTTCAGGGCGTGTAAACGTGTTCACCAGGAGAAGGAAGTACTTGCCTATGTTAAAATATACCGACGACATCTGTCCCAAACATACTCCAACGAATGGAATGAAAAAGTAAAATGTAGAATGGCTTTGCACATCGGTGCGTGAATGAGCACCCGAAATAAAAACTACACCCTCACATCGATCACACAAATATCATCTACCTGCTCCTGCGAGCCGCGGTATTGATCGTGCGTTGAAAGCAATCGGCTGCGTTGATCTTCCATGGGTAGTTGTGCAATGTTCAGCAGCAGTTCGCGGAAACGCGCGCGCGTGAACTTCTTGTTGTTTTCACCACCAAACTGGTCGGCATAGCCATCGGAGAATAAATAAACACAATCGCCTTTTTTCAACTGAACTTTATGATTAGTATACGTATCCACTACTCCATCTAAAT
>JBJTRD010000220.1:0-2122 GCA_046075945.1 Flavobacteriales bacterium | reverse complement strand
AACAGAAGATTTTTCATGGTTATCACGTAAGGATATGGTCCTGAATCTAGAGACACCCAAAGAAACGAAAAGTTGCATGGGAATCAGTGCCTTTTTCAATAAAAAGGGGATAACCTTGAAAAGTAAAGCTTACCGACGAATTTAACGGATCAGCACAACCACACCCTTGAACTCATGTCCCACGCCCCGCTCTGTATCACGGGCAATGATTCGGTAGGAATATAGCCCGGGGGCTACATCGATTCGACTGGCTGCATTTCTACCGTCCCAAGACTGCTCAACATCATCCGTAGAAAAAATCACGGTACCCCAGGGGTCAAATACATCCAAATGATAATGAGATGCATCCACTCCACTGCCAATGGGAATCCATCCTTCATTAATTCCATCGCGGTCAGGTGTAAACGCATTGGGAATGAAAAAAGAAATTGGCCGCACGACTTTCACGGTTTGGGAGAAAATCGAAGTGCATCCAAAGGCGTTAATGGCTGTGAGTTCCAGCGCTGAAGTGCCTTCTATTTCTCTCGAAAAATCAAAAGTTGGAGAGTGTTCAAGAGATTGCCCCCAAGGACCAAAATCCCAATGGTAGTTGCCGGCTCCTTCACTGGTGTTGTGTGGCTTTAAATCCGCATGCGGTAAGTGAATAAGGGTGTCTTCTAGTTCAAAGGACGCATGAGGAACCGGGAAAACCCGTATTTCGACATTCAACGTGTCGCGCCAAATACATCCATGATTATCGGTGAGAACAAGCGATGGATAATAGGTTCCGACCTCATCATACTTGCAAACAGCAGAGGCCATAGTAGTGGAGGGTTCACCGGCACCGAAATTCCATTGCATACTCTGCAAATGTTGGAAGGCTAGAAAATCAGATCGGAATTCTACTTCTAGTGGCAGACATCCTTGCGTCTGATTTACACTGAAGGTAGCGGGAATTGAAGGGTAGGGAAGCGCTGTAGTATTAGCTCGCTCTCTGAAACCCGCCCCATCGGTAACCTCCAGCCAAATAGTCGTTGTATCGCTGCCATGCCAAACCAAGGTATCACTTTGGCTTAAAAATCCGTCCTCTGACCACCACTGATACGCATATGGCTCAACGCCACCTACGATGCTATCGGGTGAAAGCCTCAGCCATGGGGTTGTGCAAAAGTTGACTTCTTCCGGGAGATACACTTTGAGCGCGGAGCGTTCACGCGTTTCTTGAGCAATCAAGTCAACAGAAATGATGAAAAATAGGCTAAAGGCCAGTGCCAAGAGCAATGGACTGTGTGCTAATTTTTCTGAAGATATGTGTTGGAATTGAAAGGAAAACACGCTCGTTCTACGAGCACAAACACCGCGAGGTTACAAGAATTTTTAGCGCATTAAGATGATACTACCTGAGAAAATAATGTCTTCTGCTGAAAATTCCTTTCGGAGCTTCAGCCGCCAGTTGTAGACCTCGTTCTGTCCGAAATAATTACCATCTCGGTGCTCACCCGTCCATACCTCTGATGGATCCTGCGTCTGAAAAACCACATCACCCCAACGATTGAAAATCATGAGTTCGTAAACATCATTGTGAAATCCACGAATCACAGGAGCCCAAACGTCATTATCGCCATCACCATCAGGTGAAAAAGCATTCGGAGCGAATACTGCGTATTGGGCGTCCATGTAGACATTCCTACATGTCGTATCGTAACATCCGAAAAGATTCAACGCCTCCAAACACACCAGGAAATTGTCGCTGCGCTCGTTGGGGAATTCAAATTCCGGAGATTCAAGTTCGCTACTTCCATACTCATCAAAGGTCCAATTGAAATGAACAGCCCCATCCGTATGGTTATTAAAGGTGGCCAGAGGTTCGAGTGTCGTTAATTCAACCGGCGATACAGTGAAGAATGCTGCGGGCTTTGGATAAACTTCCGCAACCTCCTCATAGTGATAATCGCGGGTGCAGTTAAATGGAGAAACGGCTGTTGCATGAATATCGAAAACACCGCTGGCCTGCAAAGAAATATCCAGAGAGTCTCCGATGAAAACACCTAGTGTTGGCACAGACCAAACCACGCTCTCTACATCGGTACTACTTGTGTCGGGGGTTAATGAAAGTCTGATTGGTGGACACCCGCTCAAAGGC
>JBJTRD010000219.1:0-4799 GCA_046075945.1 Flavobacteriales bacterium | reverse complement strand
CTGCAAGCGGTACTTCGTCCTTTGTACCTCTTACTTATTTCAGTATAATTGTCCCTCAAAACACAAACCCCATGGCAAAGTCTAAAGATCAAAAGAAAGAAGTTAAAAAGCAACCCGCAAAAACGAAGGCCGAGAAGCGCGCCGAGAAGCGCGATAAAAAGCCAAAGTACGATTAAGGCTGTTGCTGCGGGACGAAAGGTGCCACCAAACCCTGGTGGTGAATTTTCAGCATAGGTGCGTCACTATCGGAACGAATTACTTGTTCCCAGGGAGCTGATTTTCGTAAATACAGATTGACCAGAATGGCATCTGTCCGATTATTAAAAACGAGCGTGTCGTTTTCGGTAGCCGAGCGCTGAGCAAATGCTGCAGCCTCGCGATATTGGTTGTAGTTAACCTTGTCTTTATCATTTGTATTGGCCAATGCCGGATAAAGTCCTGCTATCATAATGGCTGAAAGCACACCCAATAATGCAAAACCAACGGTCCGAAGTGTTTTGCTGTACTCCATCATTCGATCGATTCCAAAGGCGAGTAGCAAACATGCGAATGGTATTACAAAAATCGCGTATCGAATATCAAATGGTATGGAATGTCCGGATCGAAGAGCCATTACTATCACAAAAACGAGGTACATTACAAGCGGGAAGGTCACAAACATTACCGGACGAAAGAACTCCGACTTTCGAATTTTTCTGAAAACAAAAAACAGAGCAAATACAGGAAGCACAAATACTAGCAGCTGCAAGAGCATCATATCCGGATCATCAACGCGAACACCAAAAATGGTCACATAATTCGCTGCCGTATCCGAAAATAGATCTCCCGCCGTTCGCACGTGCTCCGGCATCTCTCCATTTACCGGTAAATTGAGCTGCCACATCTGCCGCTCAATATTCATTGGCTTCTTTCCTTGCCAACCACCATTCAGGAGCCATATGGAAAACAAACCGAAACCCACAACGGCCATGATAGCGTATTGAATCAATGCCTTGCGGTGGCTATGAAAGATGGCTACCAACAAGATGTGCGAGATAAAAACATACAGCGTTACATAGTGAGAAAGCAACGATAGATTTAGAATGATGACATAAAGAGGTATGTGCAGCCACGTGTGGCGCTTGGCAACGCTCACCTGGTAAATGCTGTAGGTCGCTAATAGTATGAGAAAAGAAGCGGGCACATAAGCTCTTGCTAATTGCCCATATTCAACAAGCACCGGATGAAAACACAATAAGGCAGCTGCAATATTGGCCGTCCGCTCATTGAAAAGCTGCCTGCAGAAGTAATAACCAAGTATTACCGTAAGCACACCAAATAGGGCAGAAAGTGACCGAAGGGCAAAATTACTGTCTCCAAAAAGGCCCGCCCACCAATACAGCATCACGTTGTAGGCTGCTGCATTGCCACTATCAGCTATTGTCGCCGAAACTACATTGTTAAATGTGCGATGCTTGCGCAGATCCTGCTGCGTGAAAGCGCTATCCAATTCTACATTGAGCGTAAGGCCCGGCGTCATATTGGCATCTATGCCATTCACACGGCACAAGGTCATGAGCTCATTTTGGGTGAGCGAATGGCTTTCGAGTTGATTCAGACGAATCAATACGGAACCAATAATAAAAAGACTCAACAGAGCAGAGGTTCTGATCACAGAATGGTTAGCGATTAAAGGTTGCAATTTGCAGGTTGCAGTGCCGAAAGTAAGAACTTTTACCTTTCTGTCGGCCGATTAAAAGATGAAGAGAATCAACGAGCACAGAAAAGTGAGCATTGCCACCTTTTTCAACTCCCCATCCAATAACCCCGGAAGCTGTGTTCGCCATACCTTAATCAAAAGGAAGCATTGAATAACTGCGGGTACAAGTGAAAGCCATGAATAAAAACCATGACCACGAAGATTCAACCAAAGAAGTAAACATAAGGTGCCCAGAACAACAAGGGCAGATTGGTAGATTTTACCCTTCACAAACCCCATTTGAACTACCAGCGTGCGTTTGCCGGAAGCAGCATCATTTTCATGATCACGAAGATTGTTTAAGTTGAGAACAGCTGTGCTGAAAAATCCGATGGTGCTTGCAGGTAAGAGAACTGCAGTGTCTATAATTCCGGTGAGCAGAAAATAAGTTCCCAAAACACCCACAGGACCGAAGAAAATAAAAACAAATACATCGCCCAGGCCTTTGTATCCATAAGGGTTCTTTCCAGCTGTATATCGGATGGCCGATACTATTGCGCCAATGCCAAGTGTTAACATAAAAAGAGCCTGAATGAATTCAGATTTTGGCGCAAAGACAACCCACAATAAACTGATACCGCTGATGAGTGCGAGAAATGTGGTGTAAATGAGCGCTCGCCTCATTTGAATTTGTGTTATGGCGCCGCTTTGCATCGCACGCTGCGGCCCTACACGATTATCATTGTCAACCCCATGACTAAAGTCGCCATAATCGTTGGCGAAATTCGATAGAATTTGTAGTAAGAATGTGGTGCAGAGAGTTAATACCAAGACGATCCAGTTGCTGTAGCCTTCTGCCTTCGCTGCCGCTGCGCCAGCAAGTATACACGATGCCGCCAATGGCAAGGTGCGCAGGCGCATAGCATGAATCCATTTTTTCATTTCCGTCAGGGAAACTTGGGATATTTCTGAAAGTCAGGATCGCGCTTCTCCAGGAATGCACGCTTACCTTCTTGCGCCTCGTCTGTAAGGTAATAGAGTAGGGTTGCGTCACCCGCAAATTCCATCAAACCACGTTGTCCGTCGAGTTCGGCATTTAATCCACGTTTGATCATTCGCAACGCCAGCGGGCTGCGTTTCATCATGGTTTTACACCAACGAACAGTTTCGTCTTCCAGCTCAGCCAGCGGAACAACCTTATTGACCATTCCCATGGCCTCCGCTTCTGCAGCGGTGTATTGTTCGCACAAGAACCAAATTTCGCGCGCTTTCTTCTGACCAACGTGCCGTGCTAAGTAATTCGATCCGAAGCCGGCATCAAAACTTCCCACCTTCGGACCTGTTTGTCCAAAACGCGCATTGTCGGATGCAAGCGTAATGTCGCACACAACATGCAATACGTGTCCACCACCAATAGCATAGCCATTTACCATGGCGATTACAGGCTTCGGCAGTTCGCGAATACGCTTGTGCAAATCGAGTACATTGAGTCTTGGCACACCATCTTCGCCAATGTAGCCGCCTACACCCTTTACATTTTGATCACCACCACTGCAAAAGGCTTTATCACCTTCACCCGTTAGAACTACCACAGCAATGTCGGCGCGCTCACGAGCAATATCCATGGCATCAATCATTTCCATATTCGTTTCCGGACGAAATGCATTGTAAACCTGAGGCCTGTTGATGGTTATTTTGGCAATACCTTCAAAGTATTCAAATCGAATGTCGGTGTACGATTTTATGGGGGTCCATTTTCTCATAAATACAGTTTCTGGGAATTCAAACAATCGGCCGCAAAAATAGTTAGATAATCAAGCTAAGTTTTCGGGAGTATATAACGATAATCAATTCAATGAATGTTGTCATGTATCGTTAGGTGGTGCCAACTGTTTTGGCTGATTATCGTAAAGCACCCTCTATGGCAACCGGGCAATGATTGATGAATCCTTCTTACCGCTCGAAATTGCTTCACTACTTTTGCCCCTCTATGGCCATTGAAATTCATAACAAAAAGGCTCTTTATCGCTATTTCTTGTTGGAAGAGTTTACCGCGGGCATTGTACTTTCAGGATCCGAGATAAAGAGCATTCGAGCCGCCAAGGCCAATATTGGCGACGCTTATTGTAAAATGCGTAATGGTGAGTTATATGTTATTAATATGTATATCGGCCCATACTCAAACGCCGGATATAGTCAGCATAAGGAACGAAATGAACGCAAGCTTTTGCTCAATCGCATCGAGCTTCGAAAGATTGATCGTAAACTCAAGGACGCCGGAATTACCATCGTTCCAACATTGCTCTTTATAAGTGAAAAGGGCTTTGCAAAATTGCGCATCGCTCTAGCCAAAGGGAAAAACGTGGGCGATAAACGCGCCGATACCAAAGAGAAAGACTTAAGACGTGAGCGAGAGCGTGGTGAAGGATGAAGAGAATGGGTGAAATAGTTAAGTGGTGAAATAGTGAAATAGTGAAATAGTAATGAGTAATAGGCTACCCAATATGTCCTCAGTACCCACTACCCAGTCCTCAGTACCCAGTACCCAGTCCTCAGTCCCCGGTCCTCGGTCCCCAAAAACACTGGCGTTGCACGGAGGCCCTGTATACGCCCTGGCTACCGGCGATTCTGTTGAGTGGCTTTTCACAGGCGGTGGCGATAAAGTTGCTGCATTGTGGAATGTGAAAGAGGGAACGCAGCATTCATTGGCTATCAAAACGGATAGTTCCATTTTTTCACTTACATATCACCCATCATCAAAAATATTGTTCATAGGATGCAGCAATGGTGTCTTGCATGCAGTGGATACAATTTCTAAAGTCGAAAAAAGGGCATGGGCACTGGATGCAACAGGCGTGTTCGACCTGAAATGGGATGTACAACGCAATAGGCTGTTGGTGGCCGGCGGCAATGGAATGCTGACGGTTATCGATGGAAAAACGCTGGAGGTCATGCGGACGATACCATTATCGGATGCCAAGCTTCGGAGAGTGTCAGCGCCAAAGGAAGGTAATTGGCTTGCGGTGGCCGATAACAGTGGACTCGTTCATGTGCTCGATGCAGAATCCTATCAGACGATTGAAACGATACACGCGCACGAAGAGGGTTGCACCGCGGTTTT
>JBJTRD010000218.1:0-2553 GCA_046075945.1 Flavobacteriales bacterium | reverse complement strand
AGGTTGCTTTGAGCGAGATACCGTTGAGGTGATTGTTGTTGAACCTCCATTGATTGAATTGGGTGCAGATACATTGTTTTGTGAAGGTCAAACGATCGATCTTCAGGCACAAGCGGTGGGCACATGGAATACAGGTGAAGTGGATGACCGGATTCAGGTGGCCCTTCCGGGCATGTACCGCATCGACGTGATAGAGGGCCCTTGTTTAGTCGTCGACTCGATTCATGTGGAACAGTTGCCGTTGCCTTTTGTAAGTTTGGGAGAAGATCCGGTGTATTGCGAAGGGAACCGCTATGAATTGTCGGCATTAGGCGAGTTCGCCGATTATTATACATGGTCTACCGGCGATAGCACGGAGACGATTTCAGTAGAAGAATCGATCGACATCGCTATCGAGGTGGGCAATACTTGCGGAACGAGCAATGACTCGTTGCATGTAGTGTTTGAAGACTGCTCGGTTTCCATTTACATGCCCACGATGTTTACTCCCAACGGTGATGGAATCAACGATGAATATTGGCCCTCGGTCAACAATGTAGCGTCTTACCAACTCACCATCTATAATCGTTGGGGCAATGAAGTCTTTCTGTCTACCGACCCTGGCGAACCTTGGCTGGGCGATACCATGAGGGATGGGTATTTTGTTCCCAATGGAGTGTATGATTTTCAGCTGGTATGCCGCACGAGCAAGGGCAATGCAATAGAGCGCAGTGGCCACATTTTAGTTGTTCGATAATCGAGTTATTTCGTAGCGGCTCTTTTCAGGCGATCATTGATGGCGCGGCCCAATCCGTGGTCGGGCACAAACTCAGCGATTATTATATCGTGGTGGTCTGCGTCGAGCTTGCGCATAGCAGCAAACAGGTTGCGCGCCGCCTCATGTAAATCGCCTGTTTCCGAAAGACGAATATTCCTGAAATTGTGAAAGCTGTCTTTGAAGCTTAGAATACTTACATCGTGCCCCCGCTCATGCAATAGTTCGTGGATATTGCCCACGAGTAAAGGTTTGCGCGGTGCGTAATGCGAATGCAGCATGCCCGGTGCTTGAGGTGAGCTCGTGCTGATGGTGTTCACTTGCACTGGGCCAATAATTTCTTCGATGGTTTCTACAGCAGTTCCTCCAAGGCGAAGAACAGTGGGTGTTTCGACACTGCAATCGATGATGGTCGATTCTATACCTACATGGCATTCGCCACCGTCGAGGATATAGGGTATGCGCTCGCCCAATTGCTCGGCGACGTGCAATGCCGAAGTAGGGGAGATGTAGCCAAACGGATTGGCACTGGGAGCGGCCAGCGGAAATTCAAGTGAACGCAGCAATTCGAGGGTAAGCGAGTGGTCGGGCATGCGCACCCCCACGGTATCGAGTCCGGAGGTAACAATGTGTGGCACGCGCTCGTGCTTTTGCAGCACGATGGTGAGCGGTCCCGGCCATAGCGTATCCATCAGTTTGTAGGCCATGTCGGGTATGTGGCCTACTACTTCACGGACTTGTTCGATGCTTCCCACATGCACGATGAGAGGATCGAAGTGTGGACGATTTTTCGTTTCAAAAATGTGTATGACCGCGTCTGCATTGAGAGCGTTGGCAGCAAGTCCATAGACCGTTTCTGTAGGAATAGCCACGAGCTTGCCTGCGTTGAGCAAGTGCAGAGCCTCTTGTACATTCGTGTCTATGCGCGTGTCCATGCTGCAAAGATGCATCACGCGGAGACTATTTCTGCTGAGTGTCGCGCAATACAAGCCCGATTTCCATCAGCATGGGAATACCCACCTCATCATCGATGGCCGGCACAAGTGTGTACGTGTATTTACCAAACGTTGGAAATTCCTTGTTCCCATCAATGACCTGTTCGAGGTCGATAATGTCGAATCCCTTCTCCCCGAGGTATTCTCCCGGTTTGGGCTGAATGAGGATGTCGATGTCTTTGCGCACGGATTCACCGCTCGGATCTGTTTCGGTGAGGTGAATAGGTAACTTATCGAAAGGATAACCATCGGCATAGCGCACTGCAACGGCCATTTCGTATGCATGCTTATTTTCCGTTACATCTATTGTAAACGAAATGGCTTCAACGGGCTGCCATATGAGGTCATCTCCAACGCTTTGATGCTCTTCGTAGAGCGTAACGTGTGAGGCGCAGCCGATCATCGCGGTGAGGGCGGCAAAAAGGATGATACGATGCATCATAAGCAATTGCGTTTATTATTCAGTTACCTTAAACTCTGTGCGGCGATTTTTGGCGCGACCTATGTCGGTTTCATTGGTATCAATTGGCTGTGTTTCACCGTAGCCTTTTGCGGTGAGACGGCCGGAGTCAATCCCTTTCCTAATGAGATAATCGACCACGCTTTGTGCACGGTTGTTCGAAAGGGTTAGGTTGGTGTCATCGCTACCTACATTATCGGTGTGACCGCCTATTTCGATTTTCTTTTCCGGATTGGCCTTGAGCAGGGTCACAAGTCGGTCGAGTTCAACCATGGATTCCGGTTTTAGTTCCCATTTCGCTGTTTCAAAAAACACATTATTCAATACTATACTCGCTCCCGGAC
>JBJTRD010000217.1:0-4705 GCA_046075945.1 Flavobacteriales bacterium | reverse complement strand
CGCACACTTCGCGTCGAAGATGGATCAGCTTTCGTTGCAGCAGTTGCTGGTGATGTGTGATCCGCAGACGAGCGGTGGATTATTGATAGCGGTGCCGCAGCGGGCTGCTGCAGCGCTTGAGCAGCGAATGCGCGATTTTGGTTGCGGGGCGTTTGCGCGAGCGGTGGGTGTGATGGTAGAGAGGGAGGAGAAGAGTGTGAAGTTACAGACCCGAGCTGCGCTCGGGTGAACTTAAAGTGAAGCCCTTCGGGCTTCGGAGAAGGGGAGCGCCATCACTAGTACTTCGCACCTCGCACGTCGCCCCTCGCCCCTCGCTTCGGAGAAAGGGCGCGCCATCCATAGCACTTCGCACCTTGCCCCTTGTACCTCGCCCTTCGCCTCTCGCCCTTCGCGTTCGGTACAAGAATTAAAAATGATATGAGTATACAAGCGAAAGCCCCGCGATTGCAGGGCTTTTTAATTGTCTGTGCACCCACTTGGGATCGAACCAAGGACCCACTGATTATGAGTCAGTTGCTCTAACCGTCTGAGCTATGGGTGCAAAATTTCGGGTGCGAATATACGCAGGTATTAATGCGCTTCAAGCCAATTTGCTCCCGTATTCATGTCGACTACCAGCGGCACGCGCATCGTAATAGCGCTGCTCATTTTGTCGGCTACGAGCGCTTTCAATTCATCTACTTCGCTCAGGTGCGCATCAAATACGAGTTCATCATGCACCTGCAAAATCATGCGCGACTTCATCGAGCGTTTTTTGATTTCTTCGTGCAAGTTCACCATTGCTACTTTAATGATGTCGGCGGCCGATCCTTGAATAGGCGCATTGATAGCGTTTCTCTCAGCGAATCCACGCACTACCGCATTGGCTGAATTGATATCGGCCAAGTATCGTCTCCTTCCCAGAATTGTTTCGATAAAACCCTGCTTGCGCGCCGATTCAATTATTTCGTGTTGGTAGCTTTTCAGTTGACCAAATTGTGTGAAGTACGCTTCAATAATAGACTTTGCTTCGGCCCTTGGGATGCCCAGGTTTTTTGCAAGCCCGAATGCGCCCTGCCCATAGAGAATTCCGAAATTCACGGCCTTCGCTTTGGAACGCATGTCTTTGGTTACCTCTGCCAGAGGCACACCGAAAACCTTGGCGGCCGTCGCCTTGTGAATGTCTTCACCATGCAGAAACGCTTCGCACATGTTCTCGTCGTTGCTAAGCGATGCAATGATGCGCAATTCTACCTGAGAATAGTCGGCAGAAAGCAAGGTGTAGTTTTCATCGCGGGGAATAAACGCTTTGCGAATTTCTTTTCCGCGCGGTGTGCGAATAGGGATGTTCTGCAGATTCGGATTGTTGGACGCGAGTCGACCCGTGGCTGCGATTGTTTGACCATATGTAGTATGCACGCGCCCGGTGTGGGTGTTAATCAATTCGGGTAAGGCATCGACATAGGTCGACTTCAACTTGCGCAATTCACGATAATCGAGTATGCGCCCGATGATGGGATTGTTGTGCTCGAATTCTGAAAGCGTAGCTTCGTCGGTGCTGTACTGCCCCGTTTTTGTCTTCTTCACCTTATCGGTGATTTTCATTTTCTCGAAGAGAATTACACCCAATTGTTTGGGTGAATCAATATTGAATTTCTCTCCGGCAAGAGCGCATATTTCTTCTTCTGCTGAAGTAATGTCCGACTGAAGAACGCCACTATAGTTGCGTAGAAAATCTTTGTCGACTTTCACCCCTTCCAATTCCATATCGGCCAGTACTGTGATGAGCGGAACTTCCACACCATCAAAAACGCTTCGAATTTTTCCTGTTTGAAGCTCAGGTTCAAATCGATTTTTTAATTGCAACGTAATATCGGCGTCTTCAGCGGCATAATCGCAAACCGCTTCCGGAGCGAGGTCGGCCATCGACCCTTGGGTTTTTCCTTTTTTACCGATGAGTGTTTCAATCGAAATGGGAGAGTACTGCAAATAGTTTTCGCTCAGTTCATCCATACCGTGCTTGCCATCCGGATTCATGAGATAATGCGCAATCATCGTATCGAAGATTTTGCATTGCACATCAATACCGTATTTGCGGAGCATTTTATAATCGTACTTGTAATTCTGTGCAACCAGTTCTTTGGATGCATCAGAAAATACGGGAGCGAACCTCGCCAGTAATTTCTTGGCTTCATCAACATCGGCAGGCCCTTCGGCTAAGCTCAGGGACCGCACGGGGACGTAATATGCCTCGTGTGGATTTATTGCGAAGGATAGGCCGACCAGCGAAGCGTTGATGGGTTCTATCTCTGTTGTTTCAGTATCGAAGCAAAACACAGGCGCCGATAGAAGCTTCTCGATGAGATGTGCAATTTGTGCTTCGTCTTGAACAAGCAGGTAAGAGTGCGCCACATCGAGAATGGTCTTAAAGGAAGTGGCGGGCTTCTTTTCGGATGCTTCTGTTTCGACAAAAAACAACTCACCCTGAACGGATTTTTCGGCGGCGGGTGCTTCACCCAAAACACGTTTCAGAAGCGCCCGGAACTCCAATTCTTCAAACACCTCGCGAATTTTATCCTTGTCAAAATCTTTGACCAGCAATCGTTGTTCTTCCCATTCAACGGGCACATCGAGGATGATGGTGGCGAGTTTTTTTGAGAGCAGTGCGATGTCGGTGTTGTTTTCTACGTTTTCTTTTTGCTTGCCTTTGAGCTTATCGGTGTTGGCAAGCAATCCTTCGAGCGAGCCAAATTCCTGAACGAGTTTCGTGGCTGTTTTTTCTCCGATGCCAGGTATACCCGGAATGTTGTCGACGGCATCGCCCATCATGCCGAGAATATCAATAACCTGCGACACGTTGTTGATGCCGAATTTTTCGCATACTTCGGGCACACCCAGAATGTCGGCTTCGTTGCCGCCGCGGCCCGGGCGATAAATGAAAATGTTTTCGGAAACGAGCTGTCCATAATCTTTATCGCTCGTCATCATATAGGTGGTGAATCCCGCTTGTTCGGCTCTTTTTGCAAGTGTTCCAATTACATCGTCTGCTTCGTATTTGCTGATTTGATAAACGGGGATGTTCATCGCTTCGATGATGCGCACGATGTATGGAAATGCCAACTTGATGTCTTCAGGTGTTTCTTCCCGATTCGCTTTGTATTCCGGAAACTCCTCTACACGAATGGTTTCTTCGTGCGGATCGAAAACCACAGCCAGGTGACTGGGCTTTTCGTTTTTTAAAATATCGAGCAGCACATTGGTGAAACCGAACATGGCCGAAGTATTGAGCCCCTTCGAGTTGATGCGCGGATTTTTGATGAATGCGTAGTATGCTCGAAAAATCAGGGCATAGGCGTCGAGCAGAAAGAGTTTCTTGTCGGTTTCTTTGGTAAGCATGAAGCTAAATTCTTAAAGCGGCGAATTTCGGTGAATAGCGACGTCGACTACCGGAAACGAAAAAGTTTTGTTCGAACGACAATTATCAACTACTTTGCTCTGCCTTTTTAAGGCTTTTAACCAACCGTAAACCAATAATTACCTCAACCATGAAGCAGTTTTTACTGTCTGCTGCGTTTTTGTTTCTCGCCTCAATCGCAGGCGTAGCGCAGGCTCCCGTGAATGACATTTGTGCCAACGCAATTCAAGTCACCGTCAATGGTGGATATGTCAGTTGTAACAACTCCAACACTGTAACCAATGCAGCAAACCCCAGTTGCGGCGGAAGCACAGGCATCAAGGATATCTGGTATAAGTTTGTGTACACCGGTGGAACCGTGGTGGTTGAGACACAGCTTGGCACGAACACAGATACGCGTATTGCTGTTTACAGTGCTTGCGGCGGCACACAGTTGGGATGCAACGATGACTACGGCGGAACTTATCGCTCTTATCTGTCATTCACCTGTGCACAGCTTACAGTAGGAAATACCTATTACATCCAGGCCGGTGGTTACAACGCGGTGGTAGGAACCTTTACGCTTCAAGTTACAGCATCCGGAATCCTGGGCTGTACCGATCCTCAAGCAACTAATTATACGGCTTGCGCTACACAAAATAATGGTACGTGTACTTACCCTGTGCTGACCGCACAATTCAACTATGCACCAACGGGAACGAATTGCTTGAATGTTCAGTATACAAGCACGAGCTCGGGTAATATAACCGGCTACAACTGGTCTTTCCCCGGCGGCACACCATCGACCTCGACAGCTCAAAACCCGGTTGTGACCTATCCCTCGGGAGGCACCTACTCGGCTACGCTAACAGTAACAGATGTAGCCGGATCGAATACTGCGACCAACAACAATGTACTGGTTACTACAGGTAATATTGTTACGGTAGATATTACACCCGATGCAAACCCAACTCAGACCTCGTGGAAGATTTTCGATAACAACAACGTTATTGTGGCCCAAGGAACCAGCAACGACGCAACATTCTGCATCAACACGACCTGCCATCGATTTGAGATTTACGATTCAGCCGGAAACGGATTGACAGGTACCGGTAACTATAAGGTTTATCTTAACGGAGTGCTGGTTGCGCAAGGCGCACAATTCGGTACACGCGATATACGCTACGTAAACTGTCCAGAGGGCACGAGTTGCAACGACCCCCTCGATGCTGTGCTGGGTTTGAATGAAGTGCCCTTTGATAATTCATGGTATGTATTTACTCCAGCTCAAACCGGACAGTATCAGATCTCCACGTGTGGTTATGCCGCTTG
>JBJTRD010000216.1:0-9505 GCA_046075945.1 Flavobacteriales bacterium | reverse complement strand
CATAGGTGCAAGAACCATCTTCCACGTTCGCATCGGGGTTGTAATTATTAGCCGACGGATCGGTACAACCGAGTATTTCAAAAATGCAACTGCCATCATCGAAGGTTGCAACCGGATCATAATTTATAGCTGTGAAATCGGTACAACCGAAAATGATGCCCGGGGCGCATCCATTATTTAACGGCAAGTTGCCAAAGCAAACGCCGAATGGATCATCGGTAGGAGCGCCGCTTATATCGCCACAATCGTATCCCCAGGTTGCGCAATAGAAATCGACTAATTGACCTTCCCAAGAATAGGTGCCATCATCGGCGAACCCATCACCAATCCATACAAGCACACCGGCAGTGTGCTGTGTGCCTGCGCAGTCACAAATTAAATCGTAGGTGCATGTTCCATCATCAATACCCGCATCCGGGTTGTAGTTGATGGCCAATGGATCGGTACAACCGAAGATGTACACGCATGAACCATCCTCTTCATTCGCACTCGGGTCGTAGTTGGCCGCAGCCGGATCTGTGCAACCCGGAATGACAACCGATGGAAGCCATGTGATAACAATGCTACCACAAACCTGATTGGTTGTGCAATCGAACTGATTCACTTGAAGGTTCACAATACCTGAGTAGGTCGCTGTCCAGATAATTTCAGAAGCACCGCTACCGCATGCTGCGCCATCATCATCATAGTCAATGAAGTTGAAGGCGTTATCTCTCAACGTAAGCTGAGTGTCCCAGGTGGTACCGCACGTGTTGAAACTATACGTTTCACCGGCAATAACAGAGATTGTGTAGATATCACCACCCCACGTGCACGAAAAAGTCGCAGCACCGGCAGAGCCGGGACCGGTGGGGGTGAAATCGTCGTAAAAAAGGCCGTCGTTCGGACACTGTGCCGACGACACAATTGCCAATGCCATAAAGACAGCAAGCAGCAATCTGGATTTGATTAAAGTAATTGTAGAATGCATAGTGATTTGTTTGCGGCGAAATTAATCACTCAAACCAAATAAAAAGTAATTTTTAACAGCGGAAAACTTGTTGAAAAAAGGAATCCAACGACTGGTGACAAATCGTTGATATTCGTGCTTTCTAGCATCCCTTTCAATGGAAGATATCACTACCCAAACACTCACCCTCGAACAGACCATCCAACATGTTCGGGATTTCCATACAGCGTTTTTACTCCCTGCACGCAACGAGCCTACGGCTTCGTTGGAGGAGCGCGAATTCATGCTTCGCTTCAATTTAATGAAAGAAGAAAATGAAGAATACCTCGATGCGGTTCGCAAGGGAGATTTGGTGGAAATTGCGGATGCGCTGGGCGACATGCTCTACATTCTTTGTGGCACCATCAACGCGCATGGATTGCAGGAAAAAATGGCCGCAGTATTCGAAGAAATTCAGCGATCAAACATGTCGAAGCTGGATGAAAATGGAAAACCAATTTTCCGAGAGGATGGCAAGGTGATGAAAAGCAACAACTACTTCAAGCCGGACATCCGTTCGATTCTGGAGAAATGATTACAGCTGATAACGCACCTGAATAATGGAGCTCAGCCAGTAGTACCACTTTTCACTAGACGACTTTTGGGTAATCTCCCCCACTCCATCATCGGCAGGGTCGGCCTGCATGCTGCTCCATTGCATCATTTCCGGATGGTGAAACATATCGAGCGGACTCATATACATGCGGTTGCATACCGCCAAACTTTGATCGAACAACGGGCTCGATGCCAGGCGTTGTTCTTCCATAATTTTCTCGGTCACCGAGCGATCGATGATAACCATCGAAGCGTTGTTGATGGCCATATGAATTCGCAACTCTTCACTGAGTGAGCGGGCATACTCAGACACAACACTGCCTTCGGTAATATCGAGTATAACCAGCTTCGATACTTGGCGTGCGCTTGCCTGCGCAGCAATTTCCTTACTGATCAATTCGATGGAAGATGTATACTGCGCGGTTGCCTGGGATGCAACGCAGCACCAGATGCATACGAAAAGAAATCTCCAATTCATGGGCGCAAGGTAATACGCAAGGGCGAGGGGCGAGGGGCGAGGGGCGAAGTGTGGGGGATGGGGGGATGGGGGGTGAGGCGGTATCTATATTTGCGGAGTGAAGTCTATGCTAAAAAGTGCAATTCGTCAGTTACTGGTCAATCTTCAGTTGCCTCTTACCCGCAACCTGAAGTATGATATTCTTACCAAGAAAATACTGCACCGGGAGCTTCATTCAGACAGCCATTGTATCGATGTGGGTGCGCACAAAGGAGAAATACTCGACTTGCTGCTTGCATTCGCACCGAATGGAAAACACACTGCCTTCGAACCCATACCTCAACTCTATTCTTCACTTCAAAAAAACTATCTGCCGCGGGTGAGCGTGTATCCGTTTGCACTGAGTAATCGAACGGGCAGCATGCTCTTCAACGTGGTGGTTGACGACCCAGCATATAGCGGATTGCAGCGGAGATCCTACAAATCGAACAACCCTATCATCGAAGCGATTGAAGTGGACGTGCGTATGCTCGACGATGTGATGAAGGATTGCGGTCATAAAATACATCTCATAAAAATTGATGTAGAAGGCGGTGAGCTCGACGTGCTGAAAGGAGCTTCACGTATTCTCGCTGCCGATAAACCGTTGCTCATTTTTGAGTTCGGAAAAGGAGCATCGGAATACTACGGCACCATGCCGCATCACATGCACGAACTGCTGCAAGCGCACGGCTACGAATTGCGCACACTCGACGACTACTGGAAAAACAGAGCTGCTCTCAACGCTGAGGAACTAAAATCGGTTTACGATAACGGAAGCGATTATTACTTCGTGGCCAATGCTTCTTCCAATCGCTAATGCACTATAAACGATTGTGTGCGCAATACATCGTTGCTTTGAAACACATAAAAGCCTGCGGGCATTTGTGACTGAGTGATGCCGAGCGCCCATTGAAAGCGTGCGTTCACAAGCTGGCCGGTTGCATTGTAGATGCGGCCCCATTCACCAACAACAGGCCCGTCCATTTCTTCAACACCCACCGAGAAACAAGGTATGAGTTCAGGTTCAACCGCCACTTCATTCAAAATATGTGAGGTATACTTCACCACCAGTGCTTGCCAATTTTCCGATTGTTCGGGTTGAAATGCACCGCACAACACCAGGCCGTCTTCATTCCAGATTGAACATAAAAAACGGACGCGGTGCTGACCGGTAAATTCGAATGCTCCGGTAAATAAGGTATCTGTTCTTTTTCGAACGACGCGGCCCAATTCAATTCCACTCAATGATTTTGAACCGACATAGACTACTTCATCGTTGTACTGCACGCAATCGTAATAGCTGGCATCGAAGTTATTTTCTTCCAACACTTCGTAAAACACTGCGTTATCGAGCCCCAATTGTAACTCGAAGGAATGGGTAATGCCCTCGGCATACACAGGACCGGTAATGAATAAGAACGCATCATCGCGCGTCATGGCCAAAGCCTCTCGATCGTAACCATCGGCATCATCCATTACCCGAACCCAACTTTCGTTGCCCGTCAAATCGAATCGCCATACACACGACTTCATCACGTTGTCGATGGTTTGATAGCCACATGCTATCCAACCATCGCTCACCGGCATCAGATCGTGCACGGCATCGTTTTCACTTGCGCCGATATACCATTGATTGAGCAATACCCCTTGACCATCGATATGCAGGATGGTGCCATCCTGCGCGCCATTGCCACCGCTGTATGTGGTGCCACTAACCAAAAATCCACCCTGCGGATGGGCTACAATTTTTTTCCCGAAATCCCAGTTTGCACCGCCATACGTTTGCTGCCACATCAAATCGCCCTCGGGACTTACCTTCAAAACAAGCATGTCGTAGCTACCCGCGCCATAACTGAGGGTATAACCTGCTACGAGAAAATTGCCCGACCAGTCTTCGGTGATGCTCAAGCCCCACTCCACGTTCGACCCTCCAAAGTTGGCTGTCCACAAGCAGTTCAAGTCTTCATCAAGACGCGCGACGAGCACATCGGTGTTGCCTGTTTCGTTGCTGCCTGTAGTGCCAACGAATGCATATCCTCCGGCATTGCATGCAATAATTTCTGCTGCTTGTTCGAACTGGGCACCGCCAATGGCCTTCACCAACACCGTATCGGACTGCGCCTCGGCATTGACCGAAAACGCGAGGCACAATAAAGCTGCAATCAGAGTTGAATGAATCGAGCGCATGATTTAAAATGTATTAACCACGGATCTTAGTTGAGCCAGCCGTTCGAGCATGGGTTCGAGCAGGTCGAGCCGAAGCATATTCGCGCCGTCGCTCTTGGCGACCGCAGGATTGGGATGCGTTTCTATAAACAGTCCATCGGCGCCCACGGCAATTGCAGCCCGTGCAATAGTTTCAATCAAATCGGGACGGCCGCCGGTAACGCCGCTTGCCTGATTGGGTTGTTGCAGACTGTGAGTGCAATCCATGATAACAGGCGCATATGATTTCATGGTGGGTATACCGCGAAAGTCGACCACAAGATCCTGGTATCCGAACGTGGTGCCACGCTCGGTAAGCCAGATGCTGTGGTTGCCGGTTTCTTTCACTTTATTGACTGCATGCTCCATGCTTTCGGGTGAAAGGAATTGCCCCTTCTTGATGTTCACATACTTCCCTGTGCGCCCGGCTGCGTGCAACAAATCGGTTTGACGACACAGGAAGGCCGGAATCTGCAACACATCGACATACTGCGCAGCCAGCGATGCTTCTTCCGCGGTATGAATATCGGTTACCACCGGCACCCCAAACTGATCGCCCACCTTGCGCAACAATTGCAGCGCCTTCTCGTCTCCAATACCACTGAAACTATCGCTGCGCGACCGATTCGCTTTGCGGTAGGAAGACTTAAATACGTAAGGGATTTTCAATCGGTCGGTAATAGCGCATACTTTCTCTGCTACACCCATTAGCAACTCTTCGCTTTCCACCACACACGGACCAGCGAGCAATATAAAATTGCCGCTTTCCATATGACGTATATTCTTTAGACTCATTGGTTCTATTTAAAAATTCTTTCCGACGTTGAAATACACACTGCGTCCGCCCGCCATGGGCAACAACCATCCCTCGACTTGTGAAGATCCTGCCTTCACAAACCATGAATTCTTGCTGAGCCACTGCAATTCGACACCCAATGCCACACCACCATATCCGCCATAGCTTATTCGCTCTGCAATCCACAGCCGGGGATGAATTGCATGCATCATTCCCGCATACACCTGCGGCACCGCGGCACGATTGGGTTGGAACAATGTTCCTGTTTCCCAATAGTGATTTCGTCTCCACTTTTTGAGGTAGCGAAATTGAATAGTGGCCGGTAAAGGTTTAATGAAGGAACCTTGCATTCGGCTGCGATTGAGCGAATCGCCATAGTGAGGCAACGCAATAGAATCGGCAGCATTGCTCAGCCAATCCGACACATTGATACCCGTCCATTGAATGGTTTCATCAGCCGTGTACTGCTCACTCTGTTCATTCCAGACAACGAAACCGAGGTTGCGCACTGTAATGCTTGCCAATCCGCTGCCGTCGGGCAACAGCACATTGTAATCGAAATCGAGGCATGCACCCAGTCCGCTGCCGTTGGCCCACCCTGCGCGAGCAGTATCCGATCGCATGTAGTTACCATCAAACGAGAGCGAGAGGCTATCGCCAAAAGCAGAAGTACTCAATTTGGCTTGGCCTACATGTAGTGATTGATACGATTGTCCTTCGACCAGCGAAAGTGTAAAGCCACTGAGTGTTTTCTTATTGAATAATCCAAACCCCACCTTCTGCCAGAACTGATTTTGTGCATTCACCCTTCCAAGTCCGACGGTGGTATTTTCAAAGCCTGCATTGCCCAGGTATACAGCCCGAAACAAGTTGGGTCTAAAGCCAACATAACCCGCATAATCTGTGCTCACCGCTATGCGAAGTCCATGATTGGGATTACCGAAAAGTGTATCGCGGAAATTCAATAGCTCCACATTCGCTTGTGCGCCATATCCGGCTCTTGCGCGGCTCGGCATGCGCGACGAAAGATTTTCTAGTTGGTCATTCTCCAGATGCCCGCCCAGGAACGATTTTTTTAAGAACGCAACATCCACTGCGTTCGACGCAACACTTGCATCACCTCCCATCAGACACAAAGTATTCTTAGCACGCCAGGCGCTATCTCCGCTTAAGAGAAAAACAGCGGGGACCTGTGCATGCGCGTAATAAACCATTGAAAGAAACAGAATAGACAGTGCGCATTTGATTGCGTTGTTCGGCGTTATGTGACTGATTGCTCTTGCCATCACTCACCGTATTCTATTAGATACGTTCCATCGACCAATTATTTAAAGTCGATGAATTGATTCGCATACAACCCAACCGGATTGGGCGCTCCCGGCGTTTGCAACATCACATCCAGTAAGAGTGGATTCGCTGCATTCACTTTGGCCAGCAGTTCGGGTGTCACGGGAATTTCGAGCCACGTCTGAGATGGTGTAGGTGAAGAAACGACCGCAGTGGGAGTTGCTGCCGGTATGATGAGTTGCTCGGCAAGCACCACACGCTGACCATTTTCAATGATGAACAAACTCACCGATGCTTCCAGTGGAAATCCATTTTGCATCCACAACATCAGATTGCCATCGAGTGGAATGTCTTGCGCGCTGTTCGTGAGATGCAGCGTGTCGCTAATGTGCAAATTCTGCATACCCAGTCGTAGCGGAATGTCCATCTTCATGCGCGCCTGCAATGCATCGTCGGTATAAATAAAGTCGTTAGCATCGGATACATTGCCCAGCGGGTTGATGCGCACATCGCCCTGCAACTTGAATCGCGACGGCAAATTTTCCAGAAACGCATCGAGGTTGCTGTTGGAAGAATTCAGATTGTAGCTGTATTCATAGGCTTGTACGCTTCCTCCCTGATCTTGAGCGCGCGTGATATTAATAGGCGCAAAGAGCGGAGCATAGTCGAGAGCAACACCCGTTTGTGTTGTTTCATTCCAGTTGCTGATTTCGTTGAAATCAATTTGTGCATCAACCCCCACTGCATTGCGAATTGAAAACTGCATGCTCGTGCCATCAAGATCAAGCAAGCCCTGAGGCATGTTGGCTACGGCACTAAAATCTATTTCTTCATCGAGTGCGTATTCGTGCGTGCCGAAATAACCGCGTGCATAGCTCACTTTTGGATCTACAAACAGCAACTCCAGTTCTATCACATCTCCGGCTGCAACGTGCGCAGGCTGCGGTGCATTGGCGTCGACTACAACCGTGAAAGAAGCTTCGATGCGATTGAAGGATGTACCCGATTCACCGGTAAGATCCAGTTCAAATCCACTCAAATCGAGCAGCCCTTCAGCAATGAATTCTTCGTTTCCAACAGGTGGTTGTGTTTGCACTTGCAGACTCTGAGGCACACCGTTGGAGGTGAGACCGGGAATGTTAAAACTGCAATTCAAATAGCCGTCTACAGGCGAGTGCACACGGTACTTCAACTGACCACTTTTTATGTGCACCTCTTTCAATTGAACCACGGGTAGCTGAAGACGTATTTCTTGTGTTGGCGAAATGGGCAGTGCGAATCCCTGTGGAAAGTCGCCGGTGACAAACAATGGATATTGCTTTGTGATTGTGGTATCCGGAATCTGCACGATGGAATCCAGATCAAAATCAGTCAGGTTTTCGTCGAGCATCACATGCCACAGCCCATTTTCGTCGGCCGTCAAAAGTGTATCGGAAAGAATGTTGGCGAGCGACAATCGACCATATGCCAGCGGGCCTTTCACATCAGCATCCCACGAGGTAGGTTCGGTGCGCTTGCACGAACTGAATGCCACGAGGAGACATCCCATCAAATACAAGTACTGGTACGAACTTTTTAGAAACACGCGCATGGGTTGATTTCAATGCTCAATAATACGAGCAATTCTGTGGAGCCTGTAATTCGTAATTATCAACATGGCTATAAGAGGCAACGCAGCCACATTCAACGATTGCGGCAACCACGCAAACGAAAGCAGTGTAACGATGCCTGCTGCAAGATTCACCATCGAAGTAAATTTCACGACCATTCGTTTGCGCATGAAAAACAGCAACACACCATTCAACGGACAAGCCCACAACAAATTCCAGTTGCCGTGGGTTGCGTTGTGATCGGTGAAGAACCACAGAAAAATGATGAGCAAAGAGAGCAAGCTCACCACCGACAGCAAGATGATTTCATGCGCCATCACACGCGGATGGTTTCGACGCCTAAAGGTGAGCCAGGCATGAAGAACAAGCCACGCAATAAATATGGAAATTGGAGCGGTAATACTATTTGCGCTGAGCTCCATGCGCTTTGGAAGAAGTTCAACCTGCGGCATGCAAAGCTGACTTCCATTCAGCTTCGCAACCTCCAATTCGCGCATGAGCGAATCGGGCAGAAACATGAACCCATATTCGCCCATGACTCGGTCGCAAGGCAGCCCCAACGCCAGGTCAATACCAAAGTCACTCCAGGGTTGATAGTCGAGGTATTTCTGTATGGCCTGCCTGTAGGTAGTTCCACGCGCGCATGGACTATCGAATTCAATGGTATTTACTTTCAACAGCGTATCGAGTGGCACAAAGCGAAAGCCCATTGCTTCGGTTGATTCCGTTGCAGTAGCACGCATGATCATATCGCGGATGCGTGAAGAACAGTTATCGTAGAAAAAATCGTAACGGTAGGTACAATTACTCTTCTGCACATTGGCTTGAAGCAAATCGAACAATCGCTGCTTCTGCAAGGGCGTGAGCAAAAGCTCCTGTTCCCAAACACCTCTGCCCTCTTGCATGTAGATTTCGATAAAATACTCGTAATATTCTGCAATGAGTTTGTAGTCGAGTTTGCCGCGAGCGAACTTCACATAGAAGCCATCGTCGAATGCATCGAACACACCATAATTGAATACAATGTCGATGGCTTCGCCTCCAAGCGAGTCTTGCAGACGAATGGCCGAGTGACCAAAGAGCGAATACAAATCGGGGCCGGGCGAACAGGTAATGACCGAGAATTTGGCCGACGGAGTGAGCGGTGCCCAGGCCGCTTTCATTTGCAGGTGAGCGATGCAAACAATTGCAACGATGGTAAAAATTCGTATGAATTGAAAAGCTTTCATCATACCTCGATGGTTCCTTGGAAAACCAATTGCGCAGGGCCGCACAGCCAGATGTCGTGATAACCACCATCGCCCGTTGGTTCGAGTTTCACCTTCATATCGCCACCTCGAGTATGCACGCTCACTTCGCGCACGTTCGGTTGGCGTGCAGCCAGGCTGAGCGCCGCAGCCGTGACCCCCGTGCCGCAGCTGAGCGTTTCATTTTCGACACCGCGTTCGTAGGTGCGCATCCACAACTCGCCATCGCCCAACCGCACAAAGTTCACGTTGATGCCTTCTTCATTGAAACGATCGCTGTAACGCACGGCGCGTCCCTCAGCGTCCACATCGAGCGCA
>JBJTRD010000215.1:0-2333 GCA_046075945.1 Flavobacteriales bacterium | reverse complement strand
CACAACCATCGGCACCGCCGGTTCCTCCTCCGATGCCACCCACCGCAGCCGACATGGAAGATGATCTTCCATTCTAAGCCGTTTCACACCCCATATTCAGTTGGAATTTACAGAACTCAATCTGCACGAGCAGCTTCTCGAGGGCATTCTCTCGATGAATTATAAGAATGCTACCCCCATACAGGAGAAGAGCATTCCCATTATTCTTTCGGGAAAAGATTTAATTGGCATCGCACAAACAGGAACAGGAAAAACGGCAGCATTCGTATTGCCAATTCTCAACATGATTATGGATAAACCTGATCATGTGGGCCCCCAGGCGCTCGTGATAGTTCCTACTCGTGAACTTGCTTTGCAAATCGACCAGGCTGTAGAGGCCTACTCGTACTTCACGGGCACCTCGTCGGTGGCCATATACGGTGGCGGCGATGGGCAGGATTTTTACCAGGAAAAACTGGCTATCGTGAATGGCGTTGATATTATCATCGCTACTCCCGGCCGTCTTATTTCGCATATGAATGTGGGGCATGTCGATTTTTCGAGGTTGCGTTTCCTCATACTCGACGAGGCCGATCGGATGCTTGACATGGGCTTCCAGCCCGATTTATTCCGCATTATTCGCGCTGTTAACGAGCACAGACAAACGTTGATGTTTTCTGCTACAATGCCGACGGGAATCGCTCAATTGGCGAAAACGTTCATGCGCGAACCGGAGCAGGTAAGTATCGCCATTTCGAAGCCGGCCGAAAAAGTAAAACAGGGAGTTTACATGGTGCACGATTCCCAGAAATTGGCCTTGATGCTTCATATTCTTCGCGATGAGTCACGCAAGGATCAATGCATCATCGTGTTTTGTTCTCGCAAGCAGGCGGTAAGCGCCTTGCACCGCAAGTTGGTGCAGGCCGGTGTTCAGGCCGATCGTATTTCGAGCGACCTGGAGCAGGATCAACGCGAGGAGGTGATGCGAAAGTTTCGCAATAAACAAATAAACGTACTGGTAGCCACCGACGTGATAAGCCGAGGGATTGACGTCGATGGCATCGACATGGTAGTCAACTTTGATGTACCGCGCGATGCAGAAGACTACGTACATCGCATTGGTCGCACAGCCCGCGCTCAGCGAAGTGGTGAAGCCATTACCCTGGTTTCGCCCGAAGACATTCGCGGATTTCAGCGAATTGAAAAGCTGATAGGGAAGTCCATTGATCGTTTTGACCTACCCGAATCTTTGGGACCCGCACCTCAATTGTCAGAAAATCCGCCTTCACAAAGGGGCAGAAGACCCAATCACTTTCGCAGGCGTCACGGCAAGTAGCTTATCCGGGACTCTCGACCCTAAACTTCGCTGATCTAATCAGAGTTGTGTGCCTCGAGAAAAATTATTCGGCCTGCATTTCCGACTTAATAAGGGCATGCGTCCATTTGCATTCTTTATTCTTGCGCAGTGCCTCCAACAAGCGTCTTTCAATTTCTTCGTCAGACTCGTTCGAATACAAGTCCTTGTATTTTGTTTCAAGGTCAGCAATGCATCCTTCAATTCGTTCGCCCAGCTCCATCATAGCCAAGCCATCCTTTAACGCCTGATCCGGATTTTCTTCGGCAAAAGCATCTATAGAGGCTTCTATTTCCTGATTGTTTTCTACGGCATCAATAACCGCTGTTTTCATGCCCTGTGAAATATCTTCAGATTTACTATTCACACAACCGCAAATATCTTCCGCTACTCGGGCGTAGTCATCCTTGTCGGCTACGTTGCATGATGCGAGGGAAAAACCTGCGAGGACCGTCATGTAAAAATACTTTTTCATTGAAATGGTGATTTATTTTCCCTACTCTTTGGGAGGCTTTTCGGGTTTCGCCTTTGGATGATTTCGATATGCATTGGCTCACTCAATAATAATGTGTGCATTATGGACCGATTCAATGCGTATTTGTACTAAGGCTAAAATATAAGATTATAGTGTAAAGGTTCCCCTTTTTTTGACAATGAAAATGGAAAGTTATCTCCAAAACTGCCACTTGGGAATTCTCCTGGAATAATCGGAAGCGCATTGCCTTGCGCACACTTTCCATTCGGATTTGTTTACAACATTCAACGGAAAATCGATATGGACAGGGTCTTGCTTACCAAAATCACCACCCCACCGAAGATCCGGATTGCCTCGGACGGCTTGTATAAAGTCTTGAATGGGTTGCGGCTGGTTCTTCAGGTTCTTTTTAAAGAGCTGCGTTGAAGTGTAAAAATGGCCGTTGTACTTCAAATTAAAATCGATGGCGTGTCCGGCTTCATGATTGGAATATTGGGCCGGCTCGACGACTGTATTGGAAAGCGG
>JBJTRD010000214.1:0-5933 GCA_046075945.1 Flavobacteriales bacterium | reverse complement strand
AAGCCTCCCCGTTGGGAGGCCTGCTTACTTAACCAAATCCATTAATTAACCAAAAAAACAAATCACACCTGTAGTACGAGGGGTGAAAGAGAAAGGTTACAGTCATTTTGGAGAAATAGTGAAATAGACCGGCCTACCTCTTTACTATTCACTAGTTACTATTTCACCAATTCCCACCAAATAAAAAAGCCTCCCCGTTGGGAGGCCTTTCTACTTAACCAAATCCATTAATTAACCAAAAAAACAAATCACACCTGTAGTACGAGGGGTGAAAGAGAAAGGTTACAGTCATTTTAGAGAAATAGTGAAATAGACCGACCTACCTCTTTACTATTTACTATTCACTAGTTACTATTTCACCCTACCTACATACCCGGGCCCAGGCATGTTCAGCCGGTTTATCGAATCAGATTACCGAAAATGTAACACATCGAGCGGCACTATGTATGTCGAATCAATAGTAAGAATCGAAGCCACATAACGGCCACTAGTCAGCTGCCACACCTCTAAAGTTACTCCAGCCGACCACACCTGCTGCTCTATTACAACACGTCCTTGAAGGTCGCGCACTGTGATTTGCTCTATGATGCGACCTTGTGCAGACTCAATGCGCACAGCACGGTTGGAAGGATTCGGAAAGGACTTGAAAAGTTGCACCGTTTCCTCGATTCCAGTTGGGGTACCAACACAATCACAATCTATATTGTATAGATCATTTACTGTTGAAGGATTATTATCATCGCAGGCATCACCCGGAAACAGGCAAGAGCCATCGTCTGAGTTTGCGTCGGGATTGTAATTGCATGCAACATCAAACGTGCAGCCCGACACCATGGCAGGCGTCCCTTCGCATCCACAATCTGCATTATACTGGTCGTTTTCCGTCGTCGGGTCATCATCGTCGCACGCATCACCCGGGAATAAGCAAGATCCATCATCCATAGTTGCATCCGGGTTGTAATTACACGCCGCGTCAAGGGTGCATCCCATCACCATGGTGGGTGTGCCCTCGCATCCACAGTCTACATTATAGATGTCATTTTCCGTCAACGGGTCATTATCATCGCACGCATCTCCGGGGAATAAACAAGATCCATCATCAATCGATGCATTCGAATTGTAATTGCACGCCACGTCAAGGGTGCATCCAAAATCCATAGTGGTTCCTTCACAGATACAATCAGTGGATAACACATCAAAAAAAGTGAGTTCGTTGCCATCATCGCAAGGGCTTCCAGGCAGCAGACATGAATTATCATCTTCCGTTGCTGCAGAATTATAATTACAGGCAATTGGATTCATGCAGCCCGGCACTGCAGCTTGCCAAAAGGAAATATTGTTCTGCGTGCCATCGCCCATATATGACCACGGGCCACTGCCTGTAAGGAAGGTGCCCGCCTGCCACAAGCCCGCTTGTTGAGCAACGTTTTCACGTCCCTGACCTGCCGCACCATATTGCATGAAATCCACCATGCTAGCAGGATTTGAAAAACTGCTATTAGGTAGATATAGACCAAGGTCGCTTGCAGTTGGATTGAACCCTGTTGAGGCCAGCCACTCAATTGTAACTGAGGCACCCGCAGCTAGATCAAGGCTACCGGCAACGACTGTTACAGATAACCCTGAAAGGGAAGAGTACTCAAACAATGCACATAGGTTGTAATTCTGGATGTTGACAGAAGCACTGCCAAAATTTTGAATCGTGATAAGAGAATTTGCCGGATTTACAGCAGTGAATCGAATTTGTGCATTTACAAACACACTTGTCAATGCAATACATACAAGAAGTAAAAGTCTTTTCATAGGATTTGATGAATTAAGTTTAGCAGAATTCGATATTACAGTAAAACAACTTTCGATTCGCATCGAAATCGTGAATTCATTCAACCTACCTTCACTTTGCGCAATTCAAAATTCTGACCCAGGTATACTTTGCGCACCTGTTCATCGGCCGCCAGGTCTTCGGCTGTTCCGTCCTTCAGTATTTGGCCATCGTACAACAAATACGCCCGGTCGGTAATTGACAACGTCTCTTGCACATTGTGGTCGGTTATGAGAACACCGATGTTGCGTTTCTTGAGTTGATAAACAATTTTCTGGATGTCTTCAACCGCAATAGGATCTACGCCCGCAAACGGCTCATCTAATAAAATAAATTTCGGGTCGGTAGCTAATGCGCGGGCTATTTCCGTACGTCTGCGTTCGCCGCCGCTGAGCGTACTACCCATATACGATCGCTTGTGGGCTAAACCAAATTCTTCAAGTAATAACTCCAGCTTCTCACTTTGCTCTTTTTTACTAAGACGCGTCATTTCAAGCACAGCCTTGATGTTGTCTTCTATCGACAACCTGCGAAATACGCTCGCCTCTTGCGGCAGATAGCCTACACCTAGTTGAGCGCGGCGATACATGGGTTCATGTGTGATGTCCCTCTCATCCAGAAACACATGCCCTTCATTGGGTTTTACCAAACCGGTGACCATGTAAAAACTCGTGGTTTTTCCTGCGCCATTAGGGCCAAGCAAACCCACAATTTCACCCTGATTGACTTCGAAAGAAACTCCCCTAACGACGGTGCGCTGGCCGTATTTTTTGATGATATGTTGAGCGCGTAATTTCATTTTCGTTGGACGTAAAAATACAGCGATGCTCTTTGGTTACTTCTTGCCCTTTTGCTCGTCGTACTTCTTCTTATACTTTTCATACAAGTCGGTCTGTTTGCTTGATAGTTCTATTTCACGCCCTTCAATGAACGCGTGCGTGAGTGCATTGGTTCGCATGTCAAGCGCATCGCCACTCGAAACAAAAAGCGTTGCGTCCTTTCCTATTTCGAGTGTTCCACAGCGCGAATCAATGCCGAGAATTTTCGCAGGTGTCTGAGTCAGTGAACGCACCGCCTCTTCATAAGGCAATCCATATGCGACTGCTGTGCCTGCATAAAACGGCAAATTCCGTGTGCCCATGCGCTCCATGTCTCCTTCGTTTTGCAGGGCAAACGTCACTCCGGCTGCATGCAACATGGCAGGCAGCTTATAGGGTAAGTCGACATCGTCTTCACCGTACATCGGCAACTCATGTACGCGACGCAACAACACCGGTATGTTGTGCTGCTTCAATTGTTCGGCAACCAGGTGTGCATCATACCCACCTACTACAACCATCTGTGCAATGGTTTGACTCACCTTAAAGTTAATAGCTTCCTGGATGGACTTTGCATCATCGGCGTGCACATAGAGTGTTTGCTTACCATCGAGCACTCCTCTCAAGCCTTCGAAGCGAACTTCATGCACTTCGGGATTTTTAATTGCGCAATAAGCCTTGGCTTCTTGAAAGAACGTTTGTATTTCCCGCAGCTGCTGATCGTACGTCTTTACTTTCTCCACGCTCACTTTACCCTTGTCGTAGTGTTTGTGAAAAACGGAAGGCCAGTTCAGATGCACACCGTCATCCGCTTTGATAAGCGCATCTTCCCAATTCCATGCATCAAATTGCATAACAGACGAGGTGCCGCTAATAACCCCGCCGCGCGGTGTAATTTGCCCCATTAATACGCCATTCAATCGCACAGTCGGGATGATTTCTGAATCTGTGTTGTATGCAATGGAGGAACGCATGCCCGGTTTGAAAGCGCCTGTTTCGACCACATCGTTGGAAGGACGAATAGCGTCGAGCTCCAAAAGCCCCAGCGTTGAGTTTGTTGCAATAAATCCGGGATATACATGCAGGCCTGCAGCGTCAATTGTTACATCGTATGCATTGGCTGCAAGACGAATCACCTTTGCGTCGGCCACCATGTCGAGCTTTCCGTTGCGAAAGCCGATTGCCGCATTTTCAATTACGCTTCCATTACCCACATGCGCTGTAGCATTCATGATAAGCACCGATTTCGACTGTGCGGGAGCTACCGTTGGGTTTTGCTGAGCATTCGTGCAGAATGCCAACAGAGAAATTATAGTGAAGAGAATTGTTCTCATTTGAATTGCTTATTTAAATGAAATACCCTGTGATGTTTGATCGAGTGTATCGCAATGGAAGTGCTTCTTGTCTTTGAAACCTGGTGTGCGCGTTGGTTCTCCTGCATTCTTTGCGCTCAACATTTTTTGAATGAGGCGCGCACGCTCTGCTGTCATTTCCTTGCGCATTTGCATGTCGCGCTCGCTATCGAAATAGCAAATGCCGTCCACGAACGTCTTCTCTGCCTTTGCATAAATGCTCAGCGGGTGATCGCTCCAAATAACGATATCAGCGTCTTTGCCGACGGCCAGACTACCCGTTCGCTTATCGAGGTGCAGCAACTTCGCAGGATTGAGAGTTACAAACTTGAGTGCTTCCTCTTCAGGAACGCCGCCATATTTCACTGCCTTGGAAGCCTCCTGATTGAGGCGGCGTGCCATCTCTGAATCGTCGCTATTGAATGCCACCGTGATTCCCTGTTCCCACAGTAAGGCGCCATTGTAAGGTATTGCGTCCTTTACTTCATACTTGTAAGCCCACCAGTCGCTGAACGAACTTGCCCCTGCGCCATGAGCTTTCATCTTATCGGCGACCTTATATCCTTCCAGGATGTGAGTAAATGTGTTGAGCGTAAAATTCATGCTGTCGGCCACGTGCATCAGCATGTTGATTTCGCTTTGCACATAGCTGTGGCACGTAACAAAGCGACTCTTATTCAGAATTTCCCAAAGCGTTTGCATCTCCAGATCAACGCGCGGTTTACCAAATGCACTTGGAAGAGTGTTTTGCTTTTTATTGCGGCTTTTTCCTTCTAACTCCAGCACCTTGATGTGAGCCGATGCATACTCTCGGGCGCGAATGAAATGATCGTAATACAACTGCTCCACTCCCATGCGCGTTTGCGGAAAGCGTGAACCATCGTTGTACCAGTTCGATTGTTTTACATTTTCGCCCAAGGCAAACTTGATGAAGCCCGGTGCATTGTCGATGAGCATATCGTCGGCGTTACCGCCCCAATGCAATTTCACCAAAGCACTTTGTCCACCAATCGGATTGGCGCTTCCATGCAATAGTTGCGCACTCGTTACGCCGCCAGAAAGCTGGCGATAGATGTCGATGTCTTCCGGCCAAACTACACGCGCCTCTTCGACTTCGGCGCTGCTCGCCTGCTCGCCTTCGTTTACGCTGGCCAGCGCGATGTGGCTGTGCTCATCGATAATTCCCGGTGTAACATGTTTCCCCTTTGCATCAACAACTCGTGCGTTGGGAAACTTTGAAGCATCGATTGTTTTTCCTATGGCTACAATTTTTCCATCGTGAATAAGCACTTGACCATTTTCAATTTTGCCCTGTGATTCACAGGTCCAAAGCGTGGCGTTTTGAATCCAAACCGTTTCTGCCTTTGGTTGCTCCTTCATGCCATATGCGGTGAACGGATACACGAGATCGCCAAGCGTTTCCTTCTGCCCGGCATCCGTTGGCTTTTCATTCTTGTCGGCTGATTTTTCTTCAGAAGCCAAACGCTGCGCAGTCCACTCCATCCAATTGCCCGCGGCGTCTTGCCCGCGGCCGTTCCACGATTTTTTATCATCGGCAATGTCGCCGGCAAGCCGGATGACACCGCTATAGAATTCATCTTTCGCTTCGAACGAAATCGATAGAAGTTCATTGGCTGTAGTAATCGTGACGGCATAATTCAGTGTATCATTCTTGGTGGAGCCGTCATCATTCTTACGAGTTTCGATATGACGAATAGAAGTTTTTGTTTTGCCTTCAGTTTCCTTTACCGTGAGCTCATAGGCGTGTTTTGGAAGTTTCAATTCATAGCGACCAACCAGTTGAATTTGTTTGATGGGCTCTTGTACGTAACGCTCTCCCTGCACCCAGTTTTCATGTAGCACCGCCGTTTCGTTAAAAATGTTTTCGGATGAAACGAAAAAATTGGCCCATGCTCCTGTAGCCAGCGCTCCAAGTTCAGC
>JBJTRD010000213.1:0-13181 GCA_046075945.1 Flavobacteriales bacterium | reverse complement strand
TTTCAATTTTGGACTTCGGATATTGTGCCTCCGACTTTACAAGTAATGCAGCCTCATAACGCTCGCGTGCTTCAGGTAGCTTCTGCTCTGTAAACAATCCGTCAGCTACTGCTATAATATCCTGGTATTCCTTCTCAATTCTTTCACGTTCGGCATTGGCTGCTGCATTGGCATCATCCAGTTCCCTTTGTGCCTTTCGCTGTTCTATCAGGGCCTCCAGCTCTGTAATCTTATCTTTTGGGAATTGCTCCCCGGGTTTAATGTCGGAAGCGCCTCTATAATGCATGATGGCTTGCTCCAATTTATCCTCGTCCTGGCTGCGAGCGCCAAGAGCAAGTTTATCCTGATATTCCTGCTCTTTGCGCAATCGATCCGCCTCGTAAGCCAGAATATCCTTCAGTGCAGATTCCGCCTTTAATATCTGATCTTTCGGATAACTTTCGGTTGGATATAACTTGGATGCTTCCCTATACTTCTCAATGGAAACGGCAAAATCCTTATTCGTAAATTTCTTATCGGCATCCTCGATCATTGCGTTATAGATTGCTCGGTTCTGGCCATCAGCTATTGCCAGATCAATCTTATGAAGCATTTCTTTCTCGTATGCCTGGTTCTTCAAATCCTTGGCCTTCGTGAATCGATCACGCGCATCGGTATATTTTTTCTGTTCGAAAAACGCATCCCCCTCTTCAATCAATTTCTTGTATCGCGCCTCCAAATCCTTGTTGGCATTTTCTTCATCGAGCTTGGCCTGGGCATCTGCTAATTTCGACTTTGCTGTGGGGTCATCCGGGAAAATACCCAACGCACCTCGATAGTTTGTGATAGCGTCGGCAAACTTCTTCTCGGCCATTTTTTGATCACCATCCTTCATGAATTTATCAAAATCTGCTTTGAGCTTGGCAAGATTTTTCTCGATGTCATCCAATCGCTTGAACTCAGCATCTATTTCTTTTGCACGCTGTTCGCTGTATGCAAAATCCCATGTCAATCCATCTTCAGAGGCTGCATTATAACTGGCTTTGGCCAATGGTTCTTTCAGAAGTGCCGTATTAAAACCTTGTCTGAAGGGGAACAACACACCATCGAGTGCCATCTCAAATCCACCGTACCGAAGTTCTTCGGGAATATTACGGGTATCGATTCGAACAACCTTAGCCAGATAATCCGTGCCCTTCGAGAATTTAATATCGTAGGTGAATCCGAGCGGTAACTTAAAATCGTATTTGCCCGAACTACCCGCGTTGTAACTGTCGTAGACCATTCCGTCCTTAAAAACCTGTACCGTAACCCCTTCCAATTTCTTCTTCGTGGTTTGGTCTTTGAGTTGACCAAAGACGTGGGCAACATCACTTTGAGCCAAGGCCTCAACGCCCGACACGACCAGAAACAACAACAACAGGTATTTCAGTGTTTTGCTTACCATGACCCCAAAATTTCTCCCTGAACGTAAAAATAGGCGGTTTTGTTTGATAATCATATAATTCACCAAAAAATAGATGCCCTATTTTGTTAATTCCGATAAAACGGCAAGAGCTGCCCGCTCACCATCAATAGCAGCACTCACAATTCCCCCGGCATATCCGGCTCCTTCAGCACATGGAAACAAATTTTCCAACTCGATATGCTGAAGTGTTTCAGGATTGCGGGGTATACGAACGGGCGAAGAGGTGCGTGTTTCAGGTGCCACCAACATGGCGTCCACGCTTACATAGCCTTTCATCTTCTTACCAAACTCCTGAAAACCCGCTCGTAACCGACCACCTACCCATTCAGGTAATAATTCATTCAAATTGGCCGATACAACACCGGGCTGATAGGAGGTACTACCTATCTGCGAAGAATATTTATTTTGAATGAAATCGATTATTCGCTGGGCGGGGGCCCGCTGCGTAGATCCGCCGGCAATCCAGCATGCTTTCTCAATGGCGCGCTGATAGTGAATACCTGCTAATGGACCATATTGCTGAAAAGTTCCCATTTCGTCCCAAGAAACAGGGACCACGATTCCACTATTCGCAAATGGATTGTTGCGTTTGCTCGGCGACCATCCGTTCGTTACAATTTCATCTTGATTGGTGGCACAAGGTGCAATAATACCTCCGGGGCACATACAAAATGAGTACACGCCCACGCCTCCAACTTGATGCACCAGATTATAGCTTGCTGCGGGAAGAACCTCGGGGCGAACCGAACAATGGTACTGAGCAGAATCCACAAGCGATTGAGGATGCTCCGCTCGGACACCTACCGCAAATGGTTTAAACTCTATAGCCACATTCCGCTTATGTAGAATTTCGAAAACATCCCGGGCACTGTGACCCGTCGCCAGAACATACGCATCTGCCCGAATCTCCTCGCCCTTATCCAACATGATTGATGTTACACGGCGCCCATCGTGCAACAAATCTGACATTCGGCAACCGAAACGCACCTCTCCTCCCGCCGCAAGGATTTGAAGTCGCATTGCTTCGATTATTCCCGGCAATTTATTGGTACCAATATGCGGGTGAGCCTCAATTAAAATATCTTCCTTCGCACCAAATTGAACAAGTGTTTCTAATATCGAACGCACATCACCTCGCTTGGTGCTTCGTGTGTAGAGCTTCCCATCGGAATAGGTGCCGGCCCCGCCTTCTCCAAAACAATAATTTGAATCAGGATTAACTACGTGCTCCTTGTGAATTGACGCCAAATCTCTTCGGCGTGAACGCACGTCCTTCCCTCGCTCTATAACGATTGGTTTAAGTCCAAGCTCTATGCACTTCAGGGCAGCGAATAAACCGGCGGGACCTGCCCCAACAATAAGAACCTCCTTCGCTTGTGAAGAAATAACTTCGAATGGACGCAGTCGTATTAAAGGAGGAATTTCTTCACCATCCCTATAAATCTCAACCTTGAGATTAAATTTAATTTCTCGACTTCGAGCGTCAATTGATTTTCGCAGAATACGATAGTGAGCTCCTCCGCCGGCAAAAGCTGATACCGCTTGCTCTATACCGCCTTCAGCAATAACCTTGCTGATAGGCATTACAATATCTTTTTCAATAGCCATAGTGTGTTGGACTACTCATCCAAATACAATGAAAAAGAGCCCTCGCGGGCTCCTTTTGTTATTTTAAAAATTCAGCCTTTGGTTTTGTGCCGTCGAACCATGTAGGTAATCCCCACAGCCCCGAACGCATTTTATTCCCTTTGGCATCCTGTGTCACCACTGAAAGCTCTTTGCGAGACTTCATGTTGGCAAGAATAACCGAAATATATTTCCCCAAATCTGAGCGTGATTTGCCAGGATATAAGGAAGCCAATTTATCAGTTATCACCGAATTTGTGGTGAAGCGCGCATTCTTACTAACTATATCTTGGATTTTTCCTGCGAGGTTAGGAATACGATTACGCTTACTCGATTTCTTAGTGTTCTTTTTTGCAACTTTTGCTGAAGGCTTTGCTGCCTTTTTAGCAACGACCTTTGCCTTTTTAGCCTTTGCAACAGAAGGCTTCACAGATATTGCACTCTTCGATGGGGCAACACTCTTTGAGACCGCCTGCTTTATCTCAGTAACAATAGCAGCGGCCTTGACTGCAGAAGCCTTTTTGTTCTTTGGTTTTGGACCAGGCTTCTTGGCGCCGGGCTTATTCTTGGCGCCGGGCGGACGACCCCGTTTTCCGGTTTTTTTCACCTTGACATCTGCACCCAACATCTCTTGTAATGTTGGGATTTTTGCCTTGCGACCGCGGGTAGAACCGGCAGCTTGAAGAATCTGATATGCTTCTGAAAGAGCATTATACTCCTTTTGCATTGACTCCATTCGCTTTCGAATTTGAGCCAGATAAATTGCTTTTGCCATTATTTATTTAATTGGATGGCAAATGTAGTAACACATTTAATATAACATCTAAAAAAATGACAACTTTTGTCATATTCACATCTAAATACATTTCCATTAAACCAGTTTTAATTATCCAATTTCATCAAAAATATAATAATTCATATCTGCAGATAAACCTATCGACGTTGACAACAAGGCCTCAACCCACCCTCAAAATAGACTAATTTCACCGCCAAAATTTCACTATGCCCACCTTGCGCAAGCCGGTTATAAAATTCAACAAGAGTCATGGACTTAGTAATGATGAGTTACTTCGACTTTACAACGCAATTTTACTACCTCGACTGATCGAAGAGAAAATGCTCAGCCAGCTTCGGTTGGGCAAAATATCGAAATGGTTCAGTAGCTTCGGCCAGGAAGCTATCTCTGTAGGCGTTGCATTGGCTATGGATAAGGACGAGTATATATTGCCTATGCATCGCAACCTTGGGATTTTCACTGGCCGCGATTTACCTCTTGATCAACTTTTCATGCAGTTTCAGGGTAAGGAGCGTGGTTTTACCAAAGGTCGCGACCGGTCATTTCATTTCGGGACACAGCAACATAAAGTGGTCGGTATGATTTCGCATTTGGGGCCACAACTAGGCTTGGCCGATGGTATTGCCTTGGCGAATAAATTAGGAAAACAGGCGAAAGCTACCATCGTTTTTTGTGGCGATGGCGGTGCAAGTGAGGGCGACTTTCATGAAGCACTCAATGTCGCTACAGTTTGGGATCTACCCGTAATCATTGCGATTGAAAATAATGCTTGGGGATTGTCGACGCCCAGTCGGGAACAATTTCGCTGCAAGCAATTCATCGATAAGGCCATTGGATATGGAATGCCGCAGGAAGATGCCATACAGGTAGACGGAAACAACATCGTGGATGTATACAACGCTGTCCGAAAAGCAGCCGAAAGTATTCGCCAACGACCACGTCCTATACTAATGGAGTTCATGACCTTTCGTCTGCGCGGACATGAAGAGGCCAGTGGCACCAAATACTATCCCGATGGACTTATCAATGAATGGGAGAAAAAAGATCCGGTAGACAACTACGAAGCATGGCTATTTGAAAAAGGGGTAATTAGTGAAGAAGATGAGGCGCGCATACGCTCTGAGATAAAGCAACAAATAAATGAAGCCTTGAAAATTGCCTATGCCGAACCAGACATTACTCCTCAGACTAATGACGAGATAAACGATGTATATGCTCCCTTTGCAAATAATGAAATTGCACCGCAATCTTTGGATACATCGGAGCTGCGATTCATTGACGCAATAAGCAGTGGGCTGCGTGCAAGTATGCAACGGCATGATAAGCTCGTACTCATGGGGCAAGATATTGCCGACTATGGTGGTGTGTTCAAAGTGACAGAAGGATTTGTAGGTGAATTCGGGAAAGAACGCGTGCGCAACACTCCCCTTTGCGAATCTGCCATTGTTGGTGCGGGGTTAGGTCTGAGCATCAGTGGCTGGAAGGCCATGGTAGAAATGCAATTCGCAGATTTCGTAACCTGTGGTTTCAATCAAATAGTGAATAACCTGGCCAAATTGCATTACCGCTGGCAAGAACATGCAGACGTAGTAGTTCGTATGCCAACGGGTGCAGGTATGGCTGCCGGCCCTTTTCACAGCCAAAGCAACGAAGCATGGTTTGCACATACTCCTGGACTCAAAGTGGTTTATCCGGCTTTCCCTTCCGACGCCAAAGGCCTCCTATGCCAGGCATTTGAAGATCCAAATCCTGTCATTTTCTTTGAGCACAAAGGGTTGTATCGGAGCATCTCAGAACAAGTTCCCAATGACTTCTATACTATCCCTTTCGGAAAAGCTCGACTCGTTCAACAGGGCGAACAATTCACCATAGTAACGTATGGACTCGGTGTGCATTGGGCGTTCGATTATCTAAAAGAACATCCTCAACTAGATGCGGACTTAATTGATTTGCGAACTCTGCTACCGCTCGACATGGAAACAATCTATGCGTCGGTTAAGAAAACCTGCCGTGTGCTTGTGCTTCACGAAGATTCCCTCACGGGAGGAATTGGTGGAGAAATAGCTGCGCGCATCGGTGAGCATTGCTTCGAGCATCTCGATGCGCCTGTAGTGCGCTGTGCAAGCCTGGATACCCCCATACCTTTCAATGCCGAGTTGGAGAAAAACTTCCTTGCCAACAAATACCTCGGTGCAGCAATTCAGCGGCTTCTCAATTATTAATCGCGCGTATAGAATTCACAAAAGAGTAACGTCCCATTCACGAAATCGAAATAACGCAACGACATTTTTGAGGTCTTCATTTGAATTTCGACCTTGGAAGAGAAAAAGGCATACTCCGATCTTGAACAAAACCTGGCTCATTACACGCGAGCCCTCGGCCATCCAGCCAGAGTTGCCGTTCTAGTCGAACTTGCACGCCGCGGCTTTGCAGTGCAGGGTGAGATTATTCAAGTGCCTTCCCTTTCTCAAGCCACCATCATGCAACACCTTCGAGAACTGAAGCGCGCAGGATTGCTGAAAGGCCGCATTTTCGGCGCAAAAGCTGACTACCGTATCGATCGAGAGAATCTGCAAAAGTTTGAAGTTTTGGTTGGTGATTTCTTTCGTCAGTTCGAGGAGTTATAAAGACAAGTTAAACCCTCGTTAACATTAGCTTCATGTTGCGAAACTTTCTTCGCATCATGAATTTTCGAAGGCTTCTTTTATCATCCATCCTTCTCTTCGGCATGCTGGGGCTTTCAGCTCACAATCCTGTTAAACCGGCAACGAACACCTCGAAATTTCAGGTTGTTGACGCCGTAAGCGGAGATCCTATTACCGGCGCCCGTGTATCAATACAAGGAACAGCCATATCCGTGTTAACCGACTCCGAAGGGTACTTCATGATACCCATAGCGGAGCATCAGAACGAATTGCTCACCATTTCATTTGTTTCCTTCCAAACTATTACGGTTCCTGCTTCCCATCTATCGGATAATGTTTCGATTCCAATGATTGAGAAATAACGGCTAGAGAAATTCTTAACATTGATTCTTGAACTTTTTATGTTAGGTTTACGTTAAGATTACGTAACCGGGGTGTAAATTCACTCTCAAAAATTGGAACATATGAAGATCATCTTCCTTTCTTTTTTTATCGCCTTGTGCACTGTAGCCAGCGTGGTCGCTCAATCGGATGTGCGCTTAATGGAGGGGCTGTATCGAACCGCAGATGGTGCACCATTCACAGGTGAAGCCACAATCGAAGCTTCGGCCGATGGTTCAACCCAAAAGCAGCGAATTCAAGTGGTCAACGGACTCATGGATGGTGAAATTAGCTATTTCAACGCTGAAGGATTTCTTGAAGAGGCCGGTCATTATTCGAAGGGAAAAAAAGATGGTATCTGGACACAATTCTCTGCCAACGGAAAGAAGCTGGGTGAAGCCTTCTACAAAGACGGAAAGAAAGACGGTATATGGACCGTGTGGGATGAAAACGGAGTTAAGCGTTATCACATGGTATACAGCATGGGTAAAAAAATCGACACCTGGAAAATGTGGGATGAAAATGCTACCCTCGTGAGTGAGCGTTTCTACAACGAGTAGTTCAAATTAAGCTATTTCACAAAAGCATTCGTTTACACATCCAAGTGAACAAGGAAAGAGGGGTTTACTAAATTTTTCTTATTGTAATTCCTGCCGGTCGAATCCAGGTACTTGAATACGGCACCTGCCTCTTCCACCAAAATATGTCCGGCAGCAGTATCCCACTCCATGGTTGGACCTTTTCGATAATAGACATCTGCGCTTCCGGATGCAATGTGACAAAATTTAAGCGCACTGCCTGCCTTCACGAAATCAGAAATGGGGAATTGACGTAATATTTCTTCGTCATGAGGATCCGCGTGCGAATTGCTGCCTATAGCCACCCAGCCAATCGATTTTTTATTTGCTTGAATGGGGGTTGAAGAAATACCATCGTCCAAGAAGGCTCCCCGCCCCTTCATTGCCCAATAGGTATGGCCTGATACAGGAATATGGATAAATCCGATTGTGGGTGCTTCTTCTTCTATCAAAGCCAGATTAATCGTAAACTGATCATTCCGCTTAATAAACTCCTTGGTTCCATCCAAAGGATCGAGGCACCAATAGCGACTCCATTCCCTTCGCTCTTCGAAAGGCAGCTGAGCAGATTCCTCCGACATAATGGGAATAGCGTGGTTGAATAGAGTGAGTTGACTGCATATATAATCATGCGAGCGACGATCTGCCAAGGTTAACGGTGAAGAATCTTGCTTCCACTCGACCTCAGCACCCTGCGCCCCCATGGCATATACATCCATGATCTGCTGACCGGCCGTGCGCAGCATCTCGATGATATGTGGAATTGAATCGTGCACAACTAACGTATCATGCCTGCGGCAACAGTTTCATTGGTAAACTCATCGATTAGCACAAAACTTCCCATTGTACGATTCAGCTTGTAGCTATCCGCATATAGTGGCTGAGCTACACGCAGCCGAACTCCGGCAATTTCATTCATAGCTAAACGTTCATTACTCTGTTGAATCTGATTTCCCGTATTGACATCGATTCGATAATCGAAGCCAGAAAGAACGCACTTCAACGTCACGCACGTATGCCTTAGCAAAAATCTGGCTCCTGCATTTATCGGTTTGGAATGAAGCCAGCAGATATCGGCATCAATTTCTTTCAACGTCTCCGGCATTGCATTCGCAGCTACAATAAAATCGCCTCTGCTCACATCAATCTCGTCTGCGAGCTCTATTGCAACCGATTGACCCGGCACTGCAGATTCGCATGAATCAAAGCCGACAGACATGCGAAGAATCTTCGATTGCAGGCCCGAGGGAAGGACCACTATCTCATCTCCGATTGCCAGAGAATCGCCTGTCAGTAGGCCCGCATAGTGACGATGGTCGTCCAATTCATTGGGCCTTGGACGAATAACAGCTTGCACGGGTAATCGTGCTCCCGATTTCATGGCTGATTCAAAACCTTCCAATTGCTCCAACATTTCGAGAACGCTTGCTCCCTCATACCAGTGCATCTTTTGCGATGCATCCACAACATTATCCCCATCCAAAGCAGAAATTGGAATGTATTGAACCGACTGAAAATTTAATTGATTGAGAAAAGAATTCATTTCACGTTGAATCGACTCAAACACCTTTCGATCGTAGTCCATCAAATCCATCTTATTCACGCAAACGAGCAAGTGTGGAACCCTCAGCATGGAGGCTATAAATGCATGGCGTCTTGATTGCTCCAGGACTCCTTTGCGCGCGTCGATTAGCACAAGCATAGCATCGGCCGTGGAGGCGCCGGTAACCATGTTACGCGTATACTGAACATGCCCGGGTGTATCGGCAACAATAAATTTTCGTTTGGGCGTAGAAAAATAGCGGTAGGCCACATCGATGGTGATTCCCTGCTCACGTTCGGCTTTAAGCCCATCGGTCACCAGTGATAAATCCAGGAAGTCCAATCCCTTTTTCAAACTGGAGTGGCGTAATGCCTCAACCTGATCTTCAAAAAGCGATTTGCTATCGAATAATAGCCGCCCTATGAGTGTACTTTTACCATCATCAACACTTCCTGCAGTTGCAAAGCGCAACATCGACGAACGATTTAAGGCCATAGGGATCATCTCAAAGAGTCCGAAAATACGCCAATACGATGCTGTTTTGTTGCGTCAAAATCCTGTTATTTTTACGGCCTATTCAAAAATCATGAGAGAGATTCAATTCAGAGAAGCTATTTGCGAAGCAATGTCAGAGGAAATGCGTCGCGACCAGTCCGTTTTCTTGCTGGGTGAAGAAGTGGCCGAGTACAACGGAGCATACAAGGCTTCGAAAGGCATGCTGGACGAATTCGGTGCGAAGCGTGTAATTGACACCCCTATCGCGGAGCTCGGTTTCTCAGGAATCGCTGTGGGCGCAGCCATGAATGGCCTTCGTCCGATTGTTGAATTCATGACCTGGAACTTCGCCATACTTGCCGCCGACCAAATCATCAACTCAGCGGCGAAAATGCTGCAAATGAGCGGTGGTCAATACAGTGTGCCCATTGTATTTCGTGGACCAAACGGACAGGCAGGCCAGCTTGGGGCCACTCACTCACAGAGCTTCGAATCGATGTATGCGCATGTACCAGGCTTAAAGGTGATTACACCATCCAATCCATATGATGCCAAAGGATTGCTGAAAGCAGCCATCCGTGACAACGATCCTGTAGTGTTTTTTGAAAGTGAAAAAATGTATGGCGACAAAGGCCTCGTTCCCGATGGTGAATACATTCTGCCAATTGGTGTTGCCGATGTGAAAAAGGAGGGCACGGATGTGACACTTGTTTCCTTCGGGAAAATAATGAAAACAGCACTGGCTGCTGCTGCTGAGCTTGAAAAGGAAGGCATCAGCATGGAAGTGATTGATTTGCGAACCATTCGTCCGCTCGACATCGATACGATTGTGCAATCGGTTAAGAAAACCAATCGACTCATTATACTGGAGGAATCATGGCCTGTTGCCAGCATCTCTACCGAGATTGCTTATCGTGTTCAGCGCCACGCATTCGACTATCTCGATGCTCCGATACGCCGACTCACCCAGAGCGACACACCCTTTGCCTTCGCCACTTCTCTCATCGATGCGGCGCTGCCGCAGGTTGCTGATGTGGTGCGAACAACCAAAGAAGTACTTTACAGATAAACCTATTTGACTGCATAAAAAAAGCCGCGTGAAAACTCGCGGCTTTTTTATTTCTGTTTATTACAATCAACGTCTTACCACGCGTTCCACTTTGCGACCACGCGATGTCTGCACATCAATCAAGTAGGTTCCAACTATGAGTGGTAAACGCACTTGTGCACGCGAGCTTCCGGGGCGAAGCGTATCGACTAGCTTTCCGTCAAGTGAATAAATTTGAATCTGCTGTATAGCGTCATTGAACGCATTCACCTGAACGACGCCATTCGATGTTGGATTGGGTGAAATAGTAAATAGTTGTGCTCTTTCCTTCACACCCGTTATAGTTGTATTCAACGAATGACTGGCCATCTGAACCGGATCCGGTCCTTCTTGCCAATACATTTCTTCAAATGAATTAATCAATGGGTGGTCCATAGCAAACATTTCCGCATTCCATTTGGGAGGCAACGACTGGTACCAGAAACGTGCTGTAACCGTCACGTTGCCGCTAACTCCCTGCAAGGGGATATGATAGTGAACATCGTCGGTGCCGGAACCTTCGATACCATCGATTGCATTGAAATTCGGATCGTTTGCCGCGGCGCCCACGACCATTGTTGAATCGTATGCAGCATGTGTTGTGGAGAAGCCGGTGGGCACCAACCGATTGTCTTTGATCATGTGATGCGCGCGCTCCAGCACAGTGGTTACATTGCCCATCACATCGCCCATCACCATTTCATAAATCTGAACCTCACTGGCATCGTCGGAGATAACTTCATAGTGGGGTTCCCACGCGGGGTCCTGGCCTTGTACTTCAAAATCCGGATTGATTCTACCGGAGTGAAAAACTTCATTGCCGTCTTCATCCGTCATCACGAACTCGATAAATGCTCTGCGGGCGGGGTATCCGCTTGGCATTTTATGTCCGGCCTTGTTCGCTACACGCACTGTAAATCGTGCGGTATCACTATCAATCAAACCGGGTAGAATGGTAATTTCTGCTGTATGATTTTGAAGGTTATCCAGTGTTCTATCAATGACCGTCTGGAAGTGTTGTTCATTGGCGGTAAGGCCCAACTCATCAATTCGATTCTTCATGAGCTCCAGCATGAAACTATTTCCTCCCACCAGCCAATGCTGCGAATAAGGCTCGCGTCCGGGCAGCCAATCATAACCTGAGGCGATGATAATCGGCTCTTCTGTTTTGGGCATGTGGCAACCTTGACATTCGACCGCGTTGAAATCTTGCGTGTTGTATGAGCTGTTCAACCATTCGTGGTAGGTCGCTTGTTCAATAAAGGTTGTACCTGTTGCATTTCCCTGCAAATCCGCGGTATTGGTAACGAGCGTATGGCAACCCGCACACGATTCGGACTTTGAAAAACGGGCACTTGGAACAGGCGCAACGCCCACAAAATTGGCCATAATGAAATCCTGAAGGGGCAATCCATTCTTAGGTATATTGAAAATGGGTCCCCACACAGTATCAGGGTTGTAGTGCAATTCTCCCGAGAAAAACAAGCCCGTCGTTTCAATTTGCTGCGAGTGGCATGCCATACAGCTTACACCATCACGAGCAAGGGAATCGGCATCGAGCATGTCCGTGGTGAAATATTCTATTCCGTCATGAGCGGCTTCGAACCGTCCAAGGGGTGCGTGGCAAGAAGTACATTTATTGGTGAGTTCACCTGCGTGCCCCGGATTAACCAATGTTTCGTGAGCCAATTTTGCTCTCCACATGGGGTCTTTGGAGGAGTTCGCCATCATGGTTGCGCGCCAATTTTCGGCGGGACTTACATTCTCTCCTTCACTATTTACAAGAGCAAGTGGGGGATTAGCGATATCCTGATCGACACCATGACAACCGGCACATCGACCTGACCCCATAAACATATCCGATGAACCGGTGGGTAAGTCACCAATTAAATGACGGTAATTCTGCATTTCAGCTGCTGAATGATATCCCTTTGGCTTGCGCTTTTGATACGCAGCTGTGAATACAATGAACACACAGCATGCACCCAAGAGAAATGCTCGCTTAGCATTCATTTTAAACAGATTTCTCACCCTCATATTTCCAATTATATATCGAAATTACAATCGAGGATGTTAAACACCCGAACGATTACCATACTTCTACTTTCTCTACCTCGGCCCGCCCCATCATTTCATTAATAGCATCGAGCAATTTAGTTTTCTGATAAGACAATTCCTGCTTAAGCGGTCCACTGTCCATTTTTAGAATAAGTGTTTTACCATTTAACCTGCTTTCGCGAGTCTTTTTCCAGATGACTTCGCCTACCACCTCCCTGTAACAGCGCAGCACCTCCATTTCCAGATAGCGATGCTCCCAACCATTCCGACGCAGAATATCAGCAATTAGATCTTTGAGCGGGCTATCGGTGTATTTGCGATTCAACATGGTTCAAATATCGGTTGCATTTTTTGCTTTCAACCAACCATTTTCCCATTTTCAATTTGAACTACTCCGACAGTCAAGCCCGCATCTCTCAATAGGAGTGCCGCTCGTTCAGCATGTGTATCCGTTATAAACAACTGCCCAACTTCATTTCGCGCCAGCCAGCCCATAATGTTGGCTACGCGTCTCTCATCAATTTT